>DATDHL010000185.1:0-8444 GCA_036521575.1 Edaphobacter sp.
TATGCCGTCCAGCCGATTGAGGTCTTATCCACCCCGGCAGCAGCATAGGTCGGCCTGAGGCAACTAATCGAACTAAGATACGCAGCAGCACCGATTGTGGTCAGAGCCAGTGTGGTGACCCGAATTTTGACTATACGCCCCATCTTCACTTCGATCCGGCCTTCCTTGGTCCGATCAACGATCAGCCAACATACTTGATGAGTTGCATGAAGCCATAGTCCATATGGAGTTGCTGGTGGCAGTGCACCAGCGTGTCGCCGGGATTATCCGCAACAAAGTCGACTGCGACCGTATCCAGCGGCATTACGTTGACGACATCTTTCATCAGCCCGCTCATAGCGCGATCCCCGATCTTCGTCACCTCAAACGAGTGGCGATGCAGATGCATGGGGTGCTGGTCCCCGCTGGCATTGCGAAACAGCATGCGATACCGTTTCCCTCGTTGCACCTCCATCGGCTTCACGTTCGGCCATGCGTCCCCATTGATCGTCCATGTGTCGAACTTCGATCCGTTCAGCGCACCCGAGTCGCGGAAGGTCAGTGTAAAGATCTTTTCCGGTTCAGGTACGGGCTTATCGTCGGCGAATTGTGTGTAATCCCACTCCACTGGCACCGGATCCTTCCAAACCGGCTCGCCAGTTTTACCGGCATATTCCAACACAATGCCGAGGCCCATCTTGCGGCTTTCTTCCAGTGTGGATCCAAGCACCCATCTACCGGGTGAATTCATCTCTACAATGGCGTCCACGCGTTCTGCCACAGCCAGTGAGAGCACCTCCACACTCCTTGGGTTGGGGATTGGATTGCCGTCCATCGCGATGATTCGAAAACTATGTCCAGGTAGTGCGAGCACCACATTTTCGGTTGCGCTGGCATTGAGGAGTCGCATCAGTACACGCTGGCCTCGTTTTACGCGGATGGGCTCGCCCGCGCCCAGCATGTGGCCGTTGATGGTTGCATACTTATAACCCACGTCGGAGCCTGAAGTCTGCGGCATGTTCTGCGACTGCTCACGCATCTTCTCCACCATAGGAACGAACGATGGCTCCCAATGATGAATCGCCAGGTTGATCTCCCGGTCATAGTGTCCCGGCTCCTGCCGTCCTTCAACCAGAAGAAATCCGAACTGGCCGCTGTAGGTGCCTAGTGTGAGATCGGACATTGCCATCGCGTGCGTGTGATACCAACGAGTGCCAGAGGGCCGAGGTGTCAGGTGGTAGCGCAGCGATTTGCCGGCCGGGATCATTGACGAACCTTCCTCTATGGCACCATCGTTCAACGTGTCGGTCGCGAGACCATGCCAATGCACGATGTCCTCATTCGCTGTCGCATTGGTCACGTCCACCGTAACGGGTCTGCCCTCCTTCATGCGTAGGACTGGACCTGGCACTTGTCCGTTGTAGGCGACCGTTTTGACGAAAACACCGTGGCCAATGTCGATCGTGCAGGGCTCGATACGTAAACGGAAAGTATCACCGGCTAATGTCTGGTCCGCCGCCCTCGTTATACCCAGAGCGGGTAATCGCGACGCGATCCCTGCCTGCGCCAAGAGTCCACCCGTTGAAGCAAGAAATGCCCTGCGATTCAGTTTCATCATCTATCTCGTCATCTCACCTTTCAAATGTGAAGGAAATAAGAGAATCTTCAAGCCGGCCAACGTGACAAGCGTTTGCTCCAAGCTACCGATTTCATGCAGTGAGAGAGCTAGCCTATCTTGGATAGAAAAGCTGTCGCTTACAGGCTTGCTCTCGTAGTCAGTGTGCATTGGCAATCGCGATCATCTGCTCGACTTCTACTGTTATCGGCATTGACGATTGGGCGCCGGCTCGCGTGACAGAGATAGCCGCTGAGGCACATGCAAAGCGTGCGCTTTCTACCGGTCCTTTGCCTAGCATCAGTCCTGTCGCGAAGGCACCGTTGAAAGCATCCCCGGCAGCAGTTGTGTCAATCGCCTCAACAGGATATGGGCAGATCGGCTCTCTGAGGCCGGCGGATGCAAGGTAGGCGCCGCGTGAACCCATTTTGAGCGCAACACCCTTGACCCCTTTGCTCATCAGCATTTCTACAATAGAAGTTGGATCTGTGGCATTTCGGCTTGTGTTCGGACTCCCTGTAAAAAAATCAGCTTCTGTCTCATTAGGCGTAAACCATTCAATATGCTTGAAAAGGGAAGGCGGGAGCTCCCTGGCCGGCGCTGGGTCGAGAATCAGCGGGATGCCTTCGTACGAGCAGGTCTGTGCAAGGTATTCGACGGCTTCCCCGGGGATTTCGAGCTGGGTTAGCACAAGGCCCGCTGAGCGAATGATCTCGATGTTGGCTTCCAAGTATTCGGGAGTCACCTGGGAGTTCGCACCAGATGTGGCCACAATGCTGTTCTCGCCCTTCTGAGCTACCACGATCACAGCAACGCCGGACGTTCCCTGAACCACCGTTACACCCGCGACGTCAACGCCCTCTCTCTCAAGATTTGTCCTAAGTTGAGTACCGAACGTATCACTCCCAAGACGGCCAATCAATCGTACCGGATAGCCCAGCCGACTGGCGGCAACGGCTTGATTTGCCCCTTTGCCGCCGGGATGAATTTGAAAATTATTTCCGAGAACAGTCTCGCCTGCGACGGGGATTCGCTCTGTATTGGCTACCAAGTCGATGTTGATGCTGCCTACGACTACGATTGGCTTACTCCTGGAACGCATGATTCCTCAATTCGAAAGAAATATACTCCGTATTCATTAGAAGACGGGGGCGAGAGCGACTGCGGTCAGCCCGGACACGAAGAAAACAAACATCCACACTAGGAAGGTCTTGGCCCGCTGAGGTGCTGACTTAAATTCGTGCCAGACAAAGACGCCCCAGCCCGCGGATATCATCGTTGCACCTTGGCCAATTGAGTACGCTACGGCAGGCCCCACCATATCGGCGCGCGAGGCGACGAAATTAAGCACTGCTCCGGTACACCAGATCGCTCCCCCGAGGATCCCCCAAATGTGCCAGGCTCGTGACGCCCTCCAGTAGTCGCTCATTGAGACAGGTGCGCTTCCATCCAGAGGTCGCCGCATGAACAGGTAATTTACCGGTATGGAACATAGGACCACGCCGCATACAAAGAAAACAATCGTGGCATACGGTCCGGGGGCATTATCGCCCGCCATTGCTTTGGAGACGAATGGGTAGAAACTGCCCATAAGGAGGCCTGAGACAAGACTGATGATCAAGCCGCGCCTGCTCATCTTGCGATGCTCTGTCTCGCGCAGGCGATAGGCGATCGCGTCCAGAACAATTGCCGCGACAACGAGAGTGATACCGCCGAAAAGTACCACCGGATTTCCCTGCGGCTGAATCATATAGCTGCTGATCGCACCGACAACCAGCGCAAGTCCGATGCCTACGGGGAAGGCTACTGCTAGCCCAGCGATATCGATGGCTGCTACCAGGAGGAGGTTGGCTACATTGAATATGACCCCGCCAATAAGGGCCATGAGAATATGCGACGGAGCAGCGTTCATCAGGTCCGGAAGGAACGACCTGCCAGTCGCTCCCAGGCTTCCCAAGGTTACGCCCCATAGCAAAGCACCGGCGATCAGCCCGATAACATAGTCCCAGTAAAAAAGCTGGAATTTGTAACCAGGGCAGAGTTTAACTGTATTGGCCCATGATCCCCAGCACAGCATGCTGATAACCATGAGCGAAAGAGTGACTATATATGTCTCTGGTTGGAACACGCCTTTGATCCTCTGCTAAATTATCCAATGCCTAAGCGAAAACTGCGGAATCTTTGAGCTACTGTGCTGCTCTATGAGTAACCAACAAGTCGTCGTACCATTCCTGTTCTTCTCTGCGACACTAACTACAAAGCCATCGAGATGCCAAAGACGCTGCCCACATTTCTAGGCGTCTCGCAAACTGCAAATCGTCAACGGGTTTGATAGAGTTTAACCAACTTAAATGAAAGCTTTCAATATAAGATAAAGCGAACAATAGATTGCTTGATCATGCTTGTCAAGCTTTCGTGTCGAAGGACTTTGAGAATTTGTTCAGCTTTCAGCTAGTCATAAGTGGCGCCTACTGGTTGACCCTCTGTGAGAGACTCGGTAGCAATAGGTGTTGGATTACCGATCTCAGCGTGTTCTACAGCGACCATGTTCAGTTAATGGCTGGTTCTAGGGAGGGCAGTCATGGCGAATATGAAGCAAATTGCGAAGATGGCAAACGTCTCGCTAGGCACAGCATCGAATGTCATCAACAATTCCGCACGCGTCCGCGAGCCGTTGCGCAAGAGAGTGATGGAAGCGGTTGAGGCTCTGGGCTACCAACCCAGTCAGCTTGCCCGAGGTTTGCGCCGTGAGAAAACAAATGTGATAGGGATGATTATCCCTGACATCACCAATCCCTTCTTTCCAGCCGTTGTTCGCGGAGCGGAAGACACAGCCTTCTCGAATGGATACCGTTTAATCCTCTGCAATACCGACAATGACGTCTCGAAAGAGCTCATTCACCTCAATGAATTGCGAACCTATCTTCCCACCGGACTTATTGTTATCCCATCTGACTTCAGCGAGCTTACTGCACAGGCGGTGTCTTACCAGAAATCAGGTACCGCACTGGTCTGCGTTGACCGTATTCCAAAGCACTGGAATGGGGACACCGTAACAGCCGACAATGAGTATGGCGCATACTGCGCTACAAAACACCTGCTCCAGCTAGGACATAGACAGCTTGCTGCAATTATCGGTCCCACACGCCTTACAAATGTTGAAGATCGCCTGATTGGATTTAAGCGCGCAATCCGGGAGAAGAAGATCAAGATTGGTCCCGAATACATTCAGGAAACCACCTTTGATAAGCAGGGTGGCTATTCCAAGACCATGCTGCTACTTCGTATGATTCCACGGCCGACAGTCATTTTCGCAGGAAATGATTTGATAGCTTTCGGCGCGCTCCTGGCCGTTCGCGATGCCGGCTTGCATTGCCCCGATGATATATCGATTATAGGTTTCGATGACCTGGATTTGGCTGAAATGACAAATCCTCCGCTCACATCCGTTTCCCAACCTGGGTACCAAATGGGGACAGCCGCGGCTGGCATATTGATTGACCGCGTTCGCGGCGACGTTGGACCTGCAAAACACGTTGTGCTCAAAACAGCTCTCAAACTTCGCCATTCCGTTGCGCCACCTCCCAGCAGACCTGCGACCAAGGCTACGAAAAAAAGCAAAGCCGGTTGAAGTAAATTTGTGAAGCTAATTACGCAGGGGCGGCGGTTCAGCGCTGCCTGATAGATGGCTAAAATTGCGGTCACGATTAAACCGCTGGATTATGAGAACGCGCTGAAGTCGACGTCGGCCAACTTTCACATTGACAATCCTTATTATGCACTCATATATTTCCCGCAACCTGAAATGAAAGCTTTCAAGTTGGGTCAACATGAAACTCAACCAGATGTCGCAATGGAAGATCTATTTTTTATTTGTCATTCTCGGCTTGGCTTGGAGGTTGCCAGCGCAGGCCAAGATCCCAGTGATTCTATCGACTGATGTAGGCAATGAGGTCGATGACCAGTGGGCGATTGCGTATCTACTGATGAATCCCCAGTTCGAGGTGTTGGGCATTCTCTCGGCTCATGCACCCACGCTTCCTGATCCTTCTGCCCATTCTACGTATTTGGTGCTTTTAGACGAAGTGGAGAACCGACTAGGGATGGTTACACATCCGCCCTTGCTTGAAGGTTCAAGCCTCCCTCTGATAGATACGAAAACGCCACGCAATAATGCTGCCGTAAACTTCATCGTACAGTCCTCGAAAAACTTCTCAAAAGATAATCGCCTGACCGTGCTTACCATCGGCACAGCAACGGACGTAGCCTCCGCCATCCTGGAGGATCCTTCAATTGCCGAGCGCATTCAAGTGGTGGCGATGGGATTCAACAGTTGGCCTAATGGTGGCAGCGAATACAACGTGGAGAATGACGTCAGAGCATGGCAAGTCATCCTACAGTCCAACGTCCCGGTGGTGGTTGGTGCTGGCAATGTGTGCCGTGCCAACCTCGCACTGAGCTTCGATCAGGCGAGAGATTTGGTTAGCAAGCACGGTCCGGTGGGCGAGTGGCTATGGGATCAATACCAGGCTCGGTATTTTCGGTATGTCAAACCGCTCCGGAAAGACGATTTCTCGAAGTCTTCGGTAATCTGGGACATCGTCACAATGGCCTACACGTTGAAGATGACCAACCAGGAATTCTATCCACGGCCCATGCTACGGGATGACGTAACCTTTGACCACATTCAGACTAAAAACTCGATTACGTGGATCACCGCTGTTGATGAGAAACGGTTGTGGACGGACTTTATCACTAAGTTAGATATCTACCAACAGACTCACGCAGTCGGTCGAGGAGAACAAAAAGCATTTCTACCCTAACTGTTCGTCGGATGAAAATATCCGTCTAGTCAGGTGTTCAAGTAAACCAATTCCCGTG
The DNA here is from genome assembly GCA_036521575.1 of Edaphobacter sp. Lineage (GTDB taxonomy): Bacteria > Acidobacteriota > Terriglobia > Terriglobales > Acidobacteriaceae > Edaphobacter. Next base: position 6,476 of record DATDHL010000185.1, read on the forward strand.
TGACGCATGGTTGTCGAATCAGAGGTTGAGTCTGGAGAACACGATGATCAAGAACGGAGAGGCCATTCGCCGCATTGGTGGTCTGCGACTTCACGAAAGGTACCCGACCGGAAGTACCAATGCCCTACTACGCGGAGACCATGACCGGCCTCGAGTCTTCCGCCGCTGTCTTAATGCTGGCCAACCGCATGGTCGACGAAGGAGTCGAGTGCATCGGCAACGTTCAGCGCCGCTTTGATGCTGAAAAGGCCAATCCTTATGACGAGACCGAGTACGGCCGCCACTATGCTCGTGCCATGGCCAGTTGGGCTTCCATCCCCGTCCTCTCCGGATTCCGGTATGACGCGCGCAAGGGCCGCATGGATCTTGCGCCCAAACTCAACGTCGACAACTTCCAGTGCTTCTGGTCGACGCCCGTTGCGTGGGGTAGCTTTGAACTGAGACCAGGCAGACTGACGCTCGCAGCTCTCGCCGGCGCCGTATCCTTGAAGGAACTGATGATCGTTCCATCGCTTAAGAGTGCTCAGGGCAAGCTGAAGGTGACCAGCGGGGACAAGGACATCCCCCACAGTGCCTCGTACCATGACGGCGGCACACTCCTTCAGTTCACCTCAGCCGTAATGGTCGATTTGACCACGCCCCTCCGGGTTGATGGGTTCCTGTAATTCTGATTGAGAGGAATTCGGAAGCTTGGACGCACCTCTATTCCCTGATACGTGAAATCGAATCCCTGCTCTCTCTGTGCCTAAGCTAGACGAAGATACGATAAGTCCCATAGATTCAGTAGAATAGAGCGGGCATTCCAGTGTGTCCTCAGCTTGGTAAAACCCCGAAAATCCCAGTATTAATCCCTGATAGTAGGGAACTGAGCCGAGAGAGCGGTTTGCTCCGGACTGCACCCACCGCCAGTAAAATTCCCAAGTCATGGAAAACACTCCTAAGTATCTGAAATTGAAACGGTGTCGCTGCTTGTGGTCATGAAATTCCAGTCCACCCATCCGCAGCTTGCTTTCTACGCTCTGTTAGCGCTTGGCGCACTCGAGCTCTTCTTCGGACAACTTCCAGCGACGCGCCGTCGCCGGCCCGCTTTTATATTCCTAACCGTACTCGGCACTTTGCTCGTCCTCGCGTCAGTACCATTCCGGTTCACCGGCAATAACATCGCCCTTCTCTGAATGATCGCCGTCGAAGTGCTGCTTGTTGCAGGCATCGCGCAGGCAGAAGTGGTTTTTCGCCATCTCGGCCTGCTAACCGGAGCTGTCGCCGCATACCCTTTCAACGTTGTCCCCGCTAACACCTAAGGAGGGTCCATTTTCTATAGTGGTTAAGTCTTCAGAACTCGAATTGAAGGCGAGTTTGGAAGAACTGGGTATTGCCTTTGAGGGTGAATCGATCCAGACGTCCAATGCCATAGGTGCCCACGAGGCGCAGGTAATCCGTCAAGTAACAATTGACCATCGGAGTGAATCGCCAAAACTTGCCGCCCTGTAATGTGCCGCTGTCCAAGTCGATGTCGGAAAAGCGAGCGACCAACTCCACGGCGCCCGGACCGCCGGAGAACACTGGTCTCTTGGGCACTACCTCTCTAAAGGCTCCCTGGACCGTGTTATAAGCACGCGTCTCTCCGGTAACGCACCATGTTGCAACGACGTCGCCGCCATGAATGGTCGGATTGTGAGTCGATGGAGATTTGACGCCGACCCACCAGTATTCGCTGCCCAGCAGCAACGGACCTTTGCGGTAATAGGTCTCATATCCCGCCATCTTGGTGTTGGTGGAGGCGAACTTACCTGTATCCACGAAGTATGGAGCTTGAGATACCTCAGGCCGTGCGCGGAATTGAAGCTGCCCCTGTTTAGGACTTCCGTTTCTCAGATTTACTCCCAAGTGGAACACGGTACGCGTCTCATCGGAATGAATCGGAAGCCACACTGCGCGCAGAACGGTCTGATTATGGTACGTAGAGAAG
>DATDHL010000186.1:0-6908 GCA_036521575.1 Edaphobacter sp.
CGGAGCCGGAAGTGGTTTCGGAGCCCGAACATCCTTTGGAGCACGCGGAGACGATTCCTCCCGCTACCCTTAGCGCCGTCTTTGATCACGTTGAGGAGCGCGAGATCGATCATCACGCCGAGCATCAGAGCGAACTTGAGCCAATCGCGCACGATGTTACGACACTCCATGCGACCGGCGAGATGATCTCTGAGACGCCCGCCGATCCGGTCGAAGTCGAAGCAAAGGCCTTTCATCAGGACTTCGCTCCCGTCTCCGGTGAGATGGAGGAAGAGATCCTTGACGAGGAGGAAGACTTCCACGCCACACTGCACGCCAGCGCGATTGAAGAGATTGACGATCTTGACGAAGAGGAGACGCTCGAAGGGGCTGCCGATCTCGGCACGATGCTCCGCGAGATGTCCATCGACCAGATCACCAGCTCCGGTGTTGAAGAGGACGAAGAGGACGATCTCGAAGAGGAAGACACTATCGACGATCATGCCTTCGACGAGATTGAAACCGAGGAAGAGGATCTCGACGAGTCCGAAGATTCGGAGCCCGAAGATACCTTGATTCAGGAAGAGTTCGCCGATGGAGCCGAGCCGGTTGTTGCAGAAGGTCTCGACCCAGCCGTACCCTCCCGTGAGCGTCGCGAGGGCGACCGTGGCCGTGGACGTCGTGACGGACGCCGTGATGGCCGTCGTGGTGGACGTGACCGTGATCGTTCGCGGCACACCGGCGGAGCAGGAGAGAATGAGCGCAGCGGTGGCCGCGATCGTCGTGGCGGACGCAGCTCCATGCAGAGCACCAATCTGCCTGCTATCAGCGATCTGTTGAAACCGGGTCAGGAGGTTCTGGTGCAGATTGCCAAGGAGCCTATCGCCAAAAAGGGTGCGCGCATTACATCGCACATCGCTCTGCCTGGGCGCTTCCTGGTCTTCATGCCGACGGTCAACCACACCGGTGTCTCGCGCAAGATCGAGTCGGATGGCGAGCGTCGCCGTCTGAAGGAGATTCTGCTGAGCGAGAAGGGCGAGGCGACTGGTGGCTTTATCGTCCGCACCGCAGCCTCGGGAGCCAGCGAAGAGGAACTGCGCAGCGACTTGCGCTTCCTGCTGAATCTGTGGGCCGATATCAAGCAGCGTTCGGAGTCCTCGAAGTCACCGGCGCTGATCTATCACGACCTCAACCTCGTCGAGCGCATCCTTCGCGACCAGGTCACCGATAATTTTTCGGCCATCTGGGTCGACAGCGAGAGCGAGTATGAACGTGTGTTGCGCTTCCTGCAACGCTTCCAGCCGTCGCTGATTCGCCGCGTGAAGCTCTATAGCAAGGAGACTCCGCTCTTCGAGCAGTTCGGCATCACCGAAGAGATCAACAAGGCGCTCCGCAGCAAGGTGTGGCTCAAGTCGGGTGGATCCATCGTCATCAACCAGACCGAGGCGCTCGTCGCGATCGACATCAACACGGGCAAGTACGTCGGCAAGACGGCTCGGCTCGAGGACACGATCGTCAAGACCAATCTCGATGCCATACCTGAGATTGTTCGTCAGATTCGTCTGCGCGATCTCGGTGGCATCATCATCATCGACTTCATCGATATGGATGAGCGCAAGAATCGCCACAAGGTGATGGCTGCGCTGGAAGAGGAGTTGAAGAGCGATCGCGCTCCTTCCAAGGTGCTGCAGTTCAACGATTTCGGATTGGTTGCCATCACGCGTAAGCGAGTCAAGCAGTCGCTCGAGCGCACGCTGTCGACCACCTGCGGCGTCTGCACGGGTACGGGCATGGTCAAGTCGCCTGTCACTGTCTGCAACGACATCTACATCGAGATGCGCAAGATGAATAAGCATCTGGATCGCGGTGACGTAATGCTTCGCGTCAACCCGGAGGTCGTCAAGCAACTCAAGGCGCCGGGAACCCGGTGGCTGCAGGAGATGGAGGAGATGGTCGGAAAGACGATTCTAGTCAAGTCTGATCCGGCGCTCCACCCTGAGCAGTTCGACATTCACTAAGCGATAATCGAATCAAATTACGGGCATCCGGCATGAGCAGGATGCCCGTAAGTGTTTTTGCTGGTGTCAAAAGAGGTCCTCGCGTCATCCTGATCGCCATTTCAAGCGTCTTACACAACAACGGAATCTTGTCTGGGTTCAAGCGGTAGAAGGACTCAACAGCACCAAGGGAGCAAATTAGAATGCATACGACGATCAACAGAAATCGCCTCTCCATCTTTACCCGTTCAGCAGCCATTGCTTTTTTTGCTGCCGGCACCGCCGTCTGCCTTCAGGCCCAGCAGACCGTAAGCACCACGCAATCGCATCCGACGGTTGACCTCCGAGCCGAACTGGCTGCGCCGCTTGATCTCTCGAGGCCCGACACTCTCAACTACAGTAGTAGCGTTGGGGTCGATGAGACCGCTGCTGCAGAAGGTTTCAATCTAAGTGGCAGTGAGGAAAATCAGCCGCCTCCGCGCCGGCCTTATAGCCATCGCCCTAACTACCATGACTCCACACATAACGCGGATGGCTCGAACAAATACACGTTTCTTGTCGGCGGAGGCTTTACGCTGCCGGTTGGCGGTACGCACAACGACCTGACCACCAGCTATGCCTTTCAGGCTGGCGGAGGCAGGAATTTTAACAAGAAACTCGGTGTGCTTTTAGAGTTCAACTGGGCCAACTTCGGCATCCGGACCGAAACGTTGAACAACGTGTTGGCAATCTATAACAGTCTTGGCGCGAACCTCAATCAACTCAACGGTTCTAGTCATGTCTGGTCTTTCAGCATCGATCCGGTCTATAACCTCGCGCAGGGTGACAGGTCGGGTATGTATGTAACCGGCGGCGTAGGTTTTTACCATAAGACTGCCGACTTCACGATTCCGGCGATCGGCATAACGTGCGATGTCTTCGGTAATTGCTTCCAGTTTCAAGCCAATCAGACAATCGATAGTTACACCAGCAATGCCTTCGGTGCGAACTTAGGTTTTGGCTATACCTATAGGTTCTCCCGCTTTGCCGATGAGCGGTTCTATGTCGAGGCGCGTTATGTGTACAACGCCAACTCGCGGCGTGCGGAGACCGGTACAACGGAGGCGAATACGCCTCCAGGCAGCACGGCTTTTAATGCCTTCCCGCAGAACAGCGCGCCGACTACCTTCATTCCAATTACCTTTGGTGTTCGCTTCTAACCAATCTGTTTTTGCAACAGAAAAGGGCCCGGTATCTCCGGGCCTTTTTCGTCTTTAGCGTCAGAATATCAATGTTTCATCGCTGCTTCGATCTCCGTTGCTTCATGCGGAAGTGTTGCAATTAGGTCCACGAGCTTGCCTTCTTGATCGACGTAATACACGTCCTCGATGCGAACACCAATTCTTTCTTCCGGGATGTAAATTCCAGGTTCGATGGTGAACACGTTTCCCTTATCCAGCGGCTTGGAGTAGTCCATCGGATCGTGTACGTTGATGCCAACCGAATGCCCCAATCCATGCAGAAAGTATTTGCCAAGAGGCTCGCCGTGAAGATCTTTGCCATGCGTATTGATGTAATCGTAGGCGACTTTGTCGAGCGTTTCCGTGACCTCGGGGCCTCGCTGGCTTACGTTGCCCAACTTTGATTTGCCCGCGACAAACGCTGCTGCTGCTGCTCGCTGAGCGCCAAGTACGATGTCGTAGATCTCCCGTTGCCGGTGTGTAAACTTACCGTCCACCGGCATCGTTCGCGTGATATCCGAGGCATACATGCTGTACTCGCCCGCCGCGTCGATTACGACCACATCACCCGGATTCATCGTCGCTGAATTTTCCCCGTAGTGCAGCGTAGTCGAGTTCACACCCGACCCAACGATCGGCGAATAACTGGGCCGCTCGCTGCCCTCTTCCATCATCTTCGCAATCTCAATCCCTGCAACCGTCCGCTCCCGCACGCCGGGCTTGATGGCCTTTATCCCGGCCAGTTGTGAGGCGATTGAAGCGTCCGAGGCTTTGCGAAGCAACTCAATTTCCGCAGGGCTCTTCACGCTTCTCAGTGCCATCGTGAGCGTGCGCACATCATGCAGTTCGATGCCGGTTCCAATTCCGAGTGAGGCCGCTGAGAAGTCCACGCTCGCCTTCGCCTGCGGACTGTCCAGCTGCGACCATACCGACAGGCCGCGGCGGCGATCTTCGCCAATGAACTTCGTCATTACTTCAGGCAGCGCGGTCATCGGCATCACCGTGTCGACTCCGGTCGATGCGGCTACACCAGCGGTTGCCGCGTCTATCTTTATGCCGGTGTACTTCTCGATGACGAGGTTCCGCGCCGGTAAGAACAGAATCTCGCTATACCCGTATGCAGGAACGATGTCGCCCAGGCGCGTCTTAGTTTCAGGCCCGGGCCCAATGATCACAAGTGCGGCTCCCGGTTCGTTCCAGCCGGTCAGGTAGTAGAAGTCTTCGTCCTGACGGTAGGGCATAAAGTCCAGAACGGGTTCCTCTGCTGCAAAGACCACCGCTATGCCACCGTTTAACTTATCCGCCAACGCCACGCGACGTTGGCGATACTCCGCCTTCGGCACCGACTCAAGTGCCCCGGCAAATCCACAAACCATCAGCAACACGACAACAACCCAGGTCGAACGCTTCATCGATGTTTCCTTTCCATACTGCATGTACTCCAGCTAGAAGCTCAACGCCATCAGCGCGACATAGATAAACACGACGGATAGCGTCGCGGATAGAATTCCGAGCCAGCGAATCTTGCCTCTCGCAAAACAAAGCATTGCGGCAGCGATTAGCCCAGCCAGTATGCCCGCTAGCAGACCGTTTGTCGCGGCTACGGGAAACCATGAATTCCTTGGATTCACCGGTAAAACAGCTAGTCCGACATAGAACACCGGCAGCGGCAGCGACGCATAGAAAGCAAGCACGATGCCTGTCAGCGAGATTCGCCGCCTCCATTTGGAAAGAAGTGCCAGGTCCTTGCGCCACAGCAGCAACAGAAGAACCAGAACGAGGGGAAGGACGCTCAGACAGATCGCGCCGAATACGTAGGCTCGTTCCCGCCAGCTCATGAGAATTTATATCCCCACAGGATACGGCTTGTCGCGCAGCTCCTGGCCTGCCGTTCCAAACCGCTCGAAGCGTCCCTGCAGGAGGCTCAACAATCCCGTGTACCAGTAGCCAAAGACGAACAGCACAAGGAACGGCACCGTAAAGAAGTTCTCGGTAGAGAGGGCGTACCACACAGTCAAGGCAAAGTAGCAGCCAATGGCAAGCTCGATCCACGGAATGATACCGAGGCGCTTGCGGTATTTTTTAGCCTGACTCTTTTCGCCCTTCTTGGCCACGCGATATTTTGGCGTGCGCGCAAATGCAGACTGCACGCCGAACAGAGCCTCCATCACCGCCTTTGTATTGGTGATCGTCAGCCCAACGCCGAGAGCCATCAGGAAGGGCAGGTAGAGAAATGTCTTGCCCCACTTGTTCGGGAACAGCTCTTTCTGGCTGACGAGATAGAACGACGAGACCGACATAGTGCTTGCCATAAACAGCGGCAGGTCGATCAGCATCATCTGAATCAGCCCCTGCCAGCTACGAATGATCATCGCCGGCATCAACAGCACACTCAAAATGATCATCAGGGGATAGCTGAGGTTGGCCGTCAGGTGGTACCAGGCTTCGAGCTTCGTGTGCCACGGTTGATCGCTCTTCATCACGCGCGGCAGAATCTTCTTGCCGGTCTGGATCAGCCCTTTGGCCCAGCGTGCCTGCTGCGTCTTGAAGGCCGTCATCTCGATGGGCAACTCGGCGGGGCATTCTACATCCTGCAGGTATTTGAACTTCCAGCCAGCCATCTGTGCGCGGTAGCTGAGGTCCGTGTCCTCGGTCAGGGTGTCGTGCTGCCAGCCGCCTGCGCTCGAGATCGCCTCCCGTCGCCACATGCCGGCGGTGCCATTGAAGTTGAAGAACACTCCTGCGCGGGCGCGTCCACCGTGCTCCAACACGAAATGTCCATCGAGCAGAATCGCCTCGACCTGCGTGAGAAAGCTGTAGTCGCGGTTCAGGTGCGTCCACCGCGTCTGAACCATGCCAATCTCGGGCTGTGCGAAGTGGTGAACCACCTGCATCACCCACTGCTCAGGAGGCACGAAGTCTGCATCGAAGATTGCGACCAGCTCGCCTTTGGCCACGTCGAGCCCTTTATCCAGGGCTCCCGCCTTGTACCCATGTCGGTTCATGCGATGCAAATAGACGATAGGCTGCGGGTCCATGCCTGCGAATCCGCGCGCGTAACGCTCGACGATCTGCTGCGCCACCATCGTCGTCTCATCGGTTGAATCGTCCAGCACCTGAATCTCGAATCGGTCGCGCGGATAGTCCAGGCGGCAACATGCATCGATCAGCCGGTCGATCACAAACTGTTCGTTGAAGATGGGCAGCTGAATCGTGACAAATGGCAGCTCGCCCTCTGCATAACGCATGGGCGGTTCATCCCACTTCGACGCGTTCTTCTTATTCCGGAAATAAAGCCAGACGAGCTGATAGCGATGCACGCCATAGAACGCCAGGATCAGCATGACGATGAAGTATGGAACCAGCAGTGCGATATCAAAGGCGTTCCACCGGTAGAGACCTCGGAAGGTCTGGTCCATGTAGTGCGAACGCCAATAATGTCCAAGCCCATGCGGAGCCATCAGCATGGCGAGGGGTGCCGTCAACGTTTGAAAGAAAGGGGACAGGTCACTGCTCCGGAACGGTTACTATATCGAACCGATTCTACCTAATTCAAAAACATGGTCCGATACAAAGTATCCCGCTGCACTGGTTTGAAGCCTGCATCACGGATAATTCGCCTTAGTTCTTCTTCGGTCGTGCAGTTCGCGGTTCCGGCGGCCTTTACGACGTTCTCTTCGAGCATCACCGAGCCCACATCATTGCCGCCGAA
>DATDHL010000187.1:0-3995 GCA_036521575.1 Edaphobacter sp.
GCGCCAAGCTCCTGCCACCGAAGCCCGTGCGCACTGAAGTCCTCCGTATCGACAAACAAAACAAAGTGTGGATTACCCACATTGACCATGGCTCCCGCTACATTGCCAACGCCCGGAAGTTCGATCGTGCGCGGCATCACACGCGGCACGCCCATCCCACTCTCAATCAGATACAACGGATCGGCCACCTCAACGACACGACACGTGCGAACCCCGCCATGCGTGCTCAGAGCCACCTCATCCAATCCTTCACTGCTTGCGAGCCATGCAGCCACGCAGCGAGTCCCGTTGCCGGACAGCTCCGCTTCACTGCCATCCGCGTTGAAGAGCCGCAGAAAAAAGTCGCCATTCGGCCTGCGCTCAAGAAACTCAAGGCCGTCCGCCCCTACGCTGGTGTTTCGCGAACAGAGCTTACGTGCAAGTTCAGCATGACGCCGTCCCGCCAAATGTTCTTCAATAATCAAAAAATCGTTGCCGCAGGCGTGCGCCTTTACAAATGGAATCATAATGTTCTTATTCTGCCTCAACATCTCGGAAGGCGACGACTTGGTCGGTCTCATCGCAGGCTCGCAGCTCCGCGAGAAGTTTGGCATGCATCTTCGCATTTGCCTTCACGACGAAGGTCACCCTCTCCAACATCGCGACGCTATCCCGTTCAACAATATTCAATCGTTCACCCGCACGATCCAGAACACTCAGAATCGCCACATAAATCCTGGTCTGGTTTGATCCACGAACCTCATAGATCAGCGGATATCGCTTCCAACCGGCAACCGACTCAAGATAACCGATGAAAGTCAGCGCAACCAGCGTAATCACCGTTGCCAGAACCGCCTCAATGTATAAGCCCGCGCCACAGGCCATGCCGATCGACGCAATCACAAAGACGGTGGCCGCACTCGTCAGCCCAACTACACGGTCTCGCGTGTGCAGAATCAAGCCCGCACCCAGGAAGCCGATCCCCTGCACAATATTCGCAGCAACCCGTCCCTTATCCGGATTCCCTTCGCCCGCCAGCACCGCTGAAAGCAGCGTAAAGAAGGCGCATCCCAGGCACAGCAACATGTTTGTGCGCAGACCCGATGCCTTGTGCCTCCGCTCCCGCTCAAGACCGATCATCCCGCCCAACAGGCACGCAGTAAGCAATCGCGCCGCCGTGCCCTTGGAGAGCAGCTCCTGATCAATCTGGCTAAAGTGAAACGATGACGGAATCAACATAAGTCTGGGTGGATGGTAGCACCGTAAGTGCGCGATGCAGCGACTCTATCGACAGACGTATCTAAGCAAATATCCGGACGAACAGCCCAGCTACGGCGCCCCCGGTGGCAGAGAAAACCGATCCGACCGATAGATCCGTGCACACGGCTGACCTGTCGTGCATAGAACTGTCAGCTCAGTAAGCCCATGAGGATTTTCAGCCACAGCCTTCGAGACCGCATCGCCGGTCATCGCAATCACATACGCAGCACGTCCCGCCGGATCGGCCAGCGCCGCCCTCCAGCTGTCGTAATCATTCTCGTTCAACACCTGCATCAGCGGTATCCCCGCCTGCTGCAGCGCGCCGACATGGTCGGAGACATACATCAAAATTGGAACTCCCGCCGGAAAGCTCTTGAGCTCCCGTGCAAGCGCCGACTCAAACGCCACTCGCGTCGTCGAGTTCACCTGCGCCTCCTTCAGAACAAGAGGCACACGATACATCATCGCAATCATATTGGCCGCAATCAGCGAAAGCGCAATAGGATGCATCAGTCGCGACTTCAGAGGCTGCAGCGTGCTCAATCGTCGTTCCACCCACGCCACCGCGAAGAATAAAAACACCGCAAGCGCCGGCAGCAACTCCATCCCATAGCGCGAGTTGTAGTACGAGTGCGGCCAGAGCGGCGGAATAAAAATCGGCACCGATCCGAACGCAACCGAGTACACATAAAACGGCAGCGGCAGCCAAAGAAAAATTACCGCCAACGTAAACCCACGCCGAACCGCGAGCACAGTCCCACCCAGAGCCGCAGCCATCACCGCAAACCCAAACTCCCAGGCCGCAGCATCCACCTGCGCCGTACGCATATACAGGATCAACGCCCAGAGAGGGTTGTGCCATCCGCGATAATGTCCCGCGCTTGGAGGAGTCGTCCGCTTCTCGATAGCCCCAGCCGAGTACGGCCCACGCATAAAATCCAGCGCGTCATGGAAGAAATGATGGTTGTACGCCAGCCAGCTCAGCGGGCCGGCGACCGTCAACAGCGTAAACACCACAAAGACGGGAGCTACGCCACGCCACACATCATGCTTGCGACGAAGTTCCCATGCCAGCGCGCACCACGTAACCGCGCCAAGCACCCAACCGTCGTAACGCGTAAAAACCGCCGCCAAAATCAGCAGCCCGATCAGGATCAAACGCCGTCCAACGAAACCGGTCTTCCCCCGGCGAATCGCGTCCACACATTCAACCGTCAGCAGCGTCATCCAAATCAAGAGCGCAAGAAACAGCGGCTCCGTCATCGCCGTGGTCGACAGATACAACAGGTTCGGATTCAGCCCATAAAACAACGTCGCTGCAAGCGCCCACTTCGGCGCCATCATCCGACGCGTCAACCGGTACAGTCCCGCGACGCTGACTACATAGCAGAGCAGCGAAGGCCACGCACCCGCCAGCCCGTTCTGCCACCACTCCATCTTCTGTACGAACGGCACCATCAACAGGTGGGGCAGCGGAAGCCACACTCCACCAAGCTGCGACAACCCCGGATTGTGCGAATCCAGAATCCGCCGCGCAATCCCCAGATGGGCAACCGCATCTCCATACAGCAACATGTAGCCGCGCAGATAGCTGACAACCAGCGCAACAAAGCCCACAATGACCGCGGCCAAGGCTACCGGGCGCATCTCATCCCGCGTAGCTGGCCGCACTACATCGCCGGCTCCTTCGACAACACGATCAAGCGGATCCGATCCCCCGCGCCGAGCCGGCGTAAGCCCGCTTGGCCTCGATCTACGCCTGCGTGGTGTCAAGGTGCGAAATCTCCATAAACAGCTTGAACCGCTCGTCGATCTCTTCCCGAGTCACGCCCTGCAACCGTTCAGTTCCGAACCGCTCAACCGCAAACGAGCCCATCACGCCGCCGTAGAACATCGCAGTACGGAAGACCGCAGGCGTCAACTCCTTCTGTGACGCAAGGTAGCCGTAGAACCCACCAGCGAACGAATCACCCGCACCGGTCGGATCAACCACCTCAGCCAACGGCAACGCTGGCGCACGGAACGGATGCGATGCCTTGACACCGTCACCAAACGACCGGTCCCCGAAGAACGAGGTCGCGCCATACTCACCATGCTTCACCACCAGAGTCTTCGGCCCCATCTCCAGCACCTTCTTCGCAGCCAGCACAAGATTCTTCTCTCCCGCCAACATCCGCGCCTCGCCATCGTTGATCAGCAACACATCCAGTTCACGCAATACCTTGGCCAGATTCGCTGCATGGTCGGCGATCCAGTAGTTCATCGTGTCGCCGCACACCATCTTCACATTCGGCATCTGGCTGCGGACGCGCGCCTGCAGCACCGGATCGATGTTCGCCAGAAAAAGATACTCGCTGTCTTGATAAGCCTCCGGAATCTTCGGCTCGAAGTTCGCGAAGACATTCAAATCCGTACCCAGCGTCTGCGCTTCATTCAGACTGCTCACATAGGAACCAGTCCAGTGGAAGCTAAGACCATCCGCCCGCTCGAGACCACGTGTATCGATACCACGCCGCGTCAGCACCGCCTCATGCTCAGCCGTAAAGTCCTTGCCAACCACGGCAATCACTCGCACCGGCGTAAAGTAGCTGGCCGCAAGCGCAAAGTGAGTCGCTGCTCCACCCAGGCAATGATCCACCGCACCATGCGGAGTCTGAATGCTATCGAACGCTACCGATCCAACGACAAGAATTGACATGAGTTCCTTTTTTGAATGAATAAGTAAATCTAACCTGAATCAACGCCGCATAAGCGGC
>DATDHL010000188.1:0-5027 GCA_036521575.1 Edaphobacter sp.
CATCGTGGCCTCGAATCAGGGCGGTATCGCCTCGGTCGCCGGCGGCCTCATCCCCATCGAAGCCATCGACCAGTTCTCCATGCAGGCCGGCGGCGAAGCCGACCAGGGCCGCAACGCGGGTGCCAACTCCAACATGGTGCTAAAGAGCGGCACCAACAATATCCACGGCGACGTCTTCTACTTCGACCGCAACGAGTACTTCGCGTCCATCTCGCCCGTCGCCGCTATCGGCTCACGCAAGCCTCTCATCCGGAATCACCAGGGCGGCTTCACCCTCGGCGGCCCCATCTGGAAGGATCACACCTTCCTGTTTCTGGCCGGAGAAATTCAGGTAGCCAAGGCCAATGTTGCGCTGACCGATACCGTCATCTCCGATCCCTGGGTCGCACAGGCGAAGGCCTTCATGGCAGATCCCAAAGTCAGCAACGGCAATCCCGTCGCCGTCAACCCAGTCAGCCTGAACCTCTACAACCTTCTCTACCCCGCGGATTCGAAGTCAGCGCCCGCCCAGGCCGGAAACTACTTCGCCAACGGCGTCTCTAATTACAACAGCTTCAACGGGGTCATCAAGCTCGACCACAAGTTCTCCGACAAGTACTCAATCTCGCTCCATTACATCGGCACCACCGGCAAGCAGACCGCGCCCACCGGTTCCGACTACGCGCAGTACTTCCAGACCGCGCCCATGCACATCCACAACGCCTCCATTGTGCAGACCTCGGTCTTCAATAGCCACTTGTTGAACATCATCACCTTCGGTACCAACTACTTCAAACAGACCTTCAACGATGCCAACCAGAACTTCAATCCCCAGCAAAATGCTGGCCTCAACCTTGGCCTCACCGGCATCATCGCCGCTGGAGCGCCAACCCTCTCCGTCAGCGGCTTCGACATTACGGGCGCCACTCAGCCCTCTGGCCGCACCGACGTCACCGGTCATGTCGTCGACAACCTGCACTGGACCATCGGCCGTCACGCAATGAAGTTCGGCGGCGAGTTCCGTCGCGCCAACGTCGACCTGATTTACTTCTCCAACGCACGCGGCAGTTTCTCCTTCGATGGCACCCGCGGCCCATGGGATACCACCAAGGGTGCTCTCACACAGAATGCGACCGACTACTGCGTCAAGGCCGGTATCAGCGCCAACTGCTCGGCACTCAGCTACATTGCCGACTTCCTGGCCGGTACCCCCACCAACGCCTCCGGAGCCAAGCTCCTCAAGGGCAATGCTGAGCGCATCTTCCTTCTCAACACCGAGGATATGTGGGCGCAGGATGACTTCCAAGCCACACGCAAGCTATCGATCAACGTCGGCGTCCGTTACACGATCCCCGGCGTCGTGCATGACGCTGCAAACGATCTTTACAGCTTCGTCCCCGGCTCCACGCCTGGCTTCCAGCTTCCGCTCTACAACAACTACCACGGCTCCTTCGCCCCACGCGTCGGCTTCTCCTACTCGCCGTTCGACAGCAACAACACCGTCATCCGCGGGTCCTACGGCTTTTTCTACGACGTGCCTGGCATGAGCGCCATGGTCAGCGGAACCACCACGAACGGTGGCGACTCTTACACGCAGAATAACCCTGCCGGCCCGAACGCAGCCGTCACGTATATCGCCTCGAACGTTACCTTCGCCACCAACGTCAATCCCTTCGTCGGAGCCAACCCGCCGCAGCTTGGAGCCTTTGGCGTCAACCCCAACATCAAAACGCCATACGCCGAGACCTACAGCTTCGGCGTCGAGCAGCAGCTCTCGAAGTCAACGCTGCTCACGGTCGGCTACGTCGGTACGGCGGGACACCGCCTGCTCGCGCTGCTCGATCTCAACCAGCCTGTCGCCAACGGGACCAGCACCGCGAGCGCGCGGCCTTACCCCCAACTCACCTTTCCGAACCAGACCATCACTACTGGAAATTCGCTGGCGGGTATCAACCAGCTGAACAACGCAGCCGACTCCAACTTCAACTCGCTGCAGGCTACCCTGAAGCAATCGGTGTGGCATGGTATCACCGCCACCGTCAACTACACCTGGGCGCACTCGCTCGACGACAGCTCCTCCACCACCACCCCAATGAACAGCTACAACATCCATCAGGATTACGGCAACAGCACCTTCGACACACGTAACACCGTGACGGGCTTCGTCTACTACAACGCCCCCCAGCTCTTCCACGCCATGCCGCGCCTCAGCAAGGGATGGCAGGCCAACGCGCTGTACACCTTCTCTGGCGGAACACCCCTCAGCCCGCTCGTCAGCACCGACAACAGCCTGACGAAGCAGTTGAAGGACCGTCCCAACTACACGGGAGCCAACGTCTTCGCTGGCCGTACGGTCATCACATCGGCGGCGAACGGAAGCCGCCAGTACCAGTACCTCAACCAGGGAACCGCTTACTTCACTGTTCCCAACGCAGGCACCTACGGTAACCTGAAGCGCGACAACTTCTACGGCCCCGGCTTCGGCGCGGTAGACTTCTCGCTCTTCAAGCACACGCCGATCACAGAGAAGGTGATGAGCGAGTTCCGTGTTGAAATCTTCAACATCGCCAACCAAGCCAATCTGGCCAACCCGTCAGTCTCGAATATTAACTCGAGCACCTTCGGCCGCATCACTAACACCCGTAACGGCGCCGGCGCTCCCGGCCTGGGATACGGCGAACCCCGTAACATTCAGTTCGCCCTCAAGCTGCAGTTCTAACTCAACCCAAACCAACAGGAAGCCCCATGATCGCCGAATTCATTCAGAGATCATGGGGTCTTTCTCTTTGACTCGAACGTCTCTTCCACATTCCCAAACGAAGGATCGACACTATGCCTCTGCCGAAGCCCCGCGCGCTGGTCGCACGTCTCGTTGCCAGCACTCTCCTTATCGCTCCTCTCACTGCAATAGCGCAGGAAGCCGCACCCGAAAAGATCGACCTCGGTGTCCTCCACGACATCAAGACGCAGGCCTTCCAGCACTCTCAAGTAATGGAGCATCTCTTCTACATCTCTGACGTCTACGGGCCCCGCATCACCAGCTCGCCCAACCACCGTGCTGCTGCCGAATGGATTGTCAAACGTCTCGAGAGCTACGGCCTCCAGAACGTCCACCTGGAACCTTGGGGCCCCTTCGGCAACTCCTGGCAGTACAAAAAATTCTACGGCGCCCTCGTAGAACCCAATTACGCCCCACTCATCGGTTTTCCCCTCGCGTGGACGCCCGGCACTGACGGTCCCGTCACCGGCGAAGCTATCCTTGCCCCCATCCACTCCCAGGCCGACTTCGCCAAATATAAGGGCAAGCTCAAGGGCAAGATCGTCCTGATCGCTGATCCCAAAGTCATCGTCATGCACACCGAGGCTGAGGCCCGTCGTCTCACCGACGAGGAGATCGATGCCCGCACCATCGTCTCCGATCCCTCCCGCCTCGGTGCAGGCTTCGGCGGCGGTGCCGGCGCACCTCGTGGCCGCGGAGCTGTGGCTGCTCCTCCACCGGTAGCTGCTGCCCCCCTTGCACCCGGAGCCGCGCTGCGTCTGCGCAACGACACCAGCAAGTTCCTGAGCGATGAAGGCGCTCTCGTCGCCATCAACTACGGTACCAACGGCGACGGCGGCACTGTCTTCGCCAGCTTCGGCGGTTCACAGGATCCCAACGATCCCGTCCCACCCCCGATGGTCGCTATCACCCCCGAGCACTACAACCGCATCGCCCGTCTCCTCCAGCACGGCATCACGCCCAAGCTCACCTTCGACATCCAGACCGAGACCTACAAAAATGATCAGATGGGTTTCAACGTCGTTGGCGATATTCCCGGCAACACTAAGAAGGACGAAATCGTCATGCTGGGCGGCCACCTCGACTCGTGGCAGGGCGGCACGGGAGCAACCGACAACGGTACCGGCTCCTCAGTCGCCATTGAGGCAGTCCGCATCCTCACCGCACTTCACAAACCGATGGCGCGCACCGTTCGCATCGCTCTATGGGGCGGTGAGGAAGAAGGCCTGCTCGGCTCCAAATTTTACGTCCAGCAGCACTTCGCTCCCCGCGACACCATGAAGCAGACTCCCGAGTACGCGAAACTCGACGCCTACTTTAACGACGATAGCGGCAGCGGGCGTTTCCGTGGCATCTCGGCGGATGGCAACGATCTGATTGCCTCCATCTTCAAGCAGTGGGCTGCTCCCATCCGCGACCTCGAGTTTCAAGCCGTCGCTGGAGCCACCGCTGCTCCTACACTCCAACCCGGTGGCACCGACTCCACCAGCTTTTCGTGGATCGGCCTCGACGGCTTCGGCTTCATGCAGGACCCACTCGAGTACGCCAGCCGCACCCACCACTCCAACATGGACCTCTACGATCGCGTTCAAGTCGGTGACGTCATGCAGGGCGCAGCTATCGAAGCCTGGTTCGTCTATAACACGGCAACCCGGCCCTCGATGCTCCCCCGCCTTGATACTCCCGCTCCCCTCACCACATCTGCTCCAGGAAACTAAACCGAACTAGCTGTACTGATCCTTCACCCGCTCTTCCGACTGCTTAATGCTGCGGAGGAGCGGTTTTTTTTACACCAAGGATCACGTATTCGACAGGAATGCACGCAAACAAAATGGGACCCTGTCAGTCGGACTAGCCTTGAGAAGCAGTGAGGGGTACCCCGGGGTACTTATTCTGCTAAAGTATTCTATTCAAATGGGATAGGGCTGGACTTACGGGACAAAGTATTGAAAATAAAGAATGTCTCTTAAGGAATCTCTTAAAGAGAAGGCTCCGATGAGTTTCGGAGCCTTCTCTTTTTGTACTGTATTTAGTATAGCGGATTGGGTGGAATTGTTCGGCAGCGTTATCTTATTCATTACAAATGGGTTTTATATGATTTTGACTTGACACGATTTTTGGCGGGATGAAAGACCCAGACTGATCTTGGGAGCCAGAATACAAAAGCGAGCGCGAGAGTAACGTGTCACAAGGGAATGGTACGAGGCAGAGGAACCTGCGACGGAAGTGGCTTGAGGGGCTAGAAAGTCGGGAGGTCGTTGGTGGTGGG
>DATDHL010000189.1:0-5435 GCA_036521575.1 Edaphobacter sp.
GCGGTGTTTGTGGCCGATGCGGATGCAGCGGGGGAGTGGCTCCGGGAGAATGTGCGGGCTGGGGATGCGGTCTTACTGAAGGCGTCTCGGGGAGTGAGGTTGGAGCGCGCTCTGGCCGGGTTGACTGCTTAGCAGGCGAAATTTTCCGGGATACGAATGTGGCTTGATTCGTTGAGGAAATTGATGCGGGGCTTCTGCGATGACGCCTGTTAAGATAACGAGAGATTGCGGCTGTTTTCGCGGGCGTGATCGATCCGGATATCGACGTGAACTAAAGGCGGAGACGTTTTGCTCTATTGGCTGCTGTATCAGAAGTTGTTTCCTTACTTTCGTCTCTTTCGCATTTTTCGCTATCTGACGTTTCGCACTGTGTTTGCGAGTCTGACGGCGCTGCTGATCGGCTTACTGATCGGGCCGTATGTGATTGAGCGGCTGCGTGAGTTTCAGATAGGGCAGTACATTCGCGAGGAAGGGCCTCAGTCGCACCAGAAGAAGAGTGGGACGCCGACGATGGGTGGGGTGCTGATCTGCATTTCGATTCTGGTGCCTACGCTGTTGTGGTCGGATCTGTCGAATCCGTTTGTTTGGTTGGTGATGCTGTCGACGCTGGCGTTTGGCGCGATTGGGTTTGCGGATGACTACATCAAGGTGGTGCATCGCAGGAACCTGGGACTGACGGCGCGGGCGAAGCTTGGGTTGCAGTTTCTGGCAAGCGCCGGGGTGGCAGTTACGCTGGTGCGGATGGATCTGCATCACGGGTATTCGACCAGGCTGATGTTTCCGTTTCTGAAGCGATACCGGCCGGACCTGGTGTGGGATTGGTTGGGGCATGTTCCGCATATGCATTGGCTGGCGTTTCTTCCGTTTGTATTGTTCGTGGTGTTGGTAATTACGGGCGCGAGCAATGCGGTGAACCTTACGGATGGACTGGATGGGTTAGCGATTGGCTGCACGATTATTGCTGCCGGTGCGCTGACCGTGCTGACGTATGTGAGTGGGCATGTAGTGTTCTCCGACTATCTTGAACTGCAACGAATGCCGATGGTGAGTGAGTTGACGGTTTTCTGCGGGGCGATGGTGGGCGCGAGTATTGGGTTTCTCTGGTATAACGCACATCCTGCGGAGATTTTTATGGGAGATGTAGGGAGCCTGGCGCTGGGTGGGGCGATTGGGACGGTAGCAGTGGCAATCAAGCAGGAGTTACTGCTCCCGTTTATTGGCGGCGTGTTTATTCTTGAAGCGTTGAGCGTGATTCTGCAGGTGGGGAGCTATAATCTTCGTAAGGGGAAACGCATCTTCAAGATGGCTCCGCTGCACCATCACTTTGAACTAATGGGGTGGTCGGAGTCGAAGGTGATTACGCGATTCTGGATTCTGGCGCTGGTGTTTGCGCTGTTCGCTTTGACGACTTTGAAGCTGCGATGAGAGTGTGGATGCATGATGGATCTGAAGAATAAGCGAGTGTTGGTGGTGGGGTTGGGCAAGTCGGGTATCTCAGCGGCACTGTTTCTGCGGAGTCAGGGGGCTCGGGTGACGGTGAGCGATACGCGCAGTGCGGTGGCGCTGGCTAAGGAGATTCCTGCTCTGTTGGAGGCTGGGATCATGGTGGAGTCTGGTGGGCATGGGCTGCTGACGTTTCGGCGGCAGGACCTGATTGTCGTGTCGCCAGGTGTGCCGATGGATACGCCTGAGGTGAAACAGGTTGTCGGCTTTGGGATGCCGGTGATTGGCGAACTGGAGTTGGCGAGCCAACATCTGCAGGGGCGCGTAGTGGCGATTACCGGGTCGAATGGGAAGACGACGACTACGACGTTAGTAGGGAAGATCCTTAGCGATGCGGGTTTGCCTACGTTGGTGGGTGGGAATATCGGGCTGCCGGTGATCGATCTGGTGGTGAAGAGCACACCAGAGACGACGAGTGTACTGGAGGTATCGAGTTTTCAGCTGGAGACGATCGAGGAGTTCCATCCAAAGATTGCAGTGGTGCTGAATATTACACCGGATCATCTGGATCGGCATGGAAGCTTTGAGGCTTATGCCGCAGCAAAGACGAGGATCACCGAGAACCAGGGTGAGGATGATTTCCTCGTACTGAATGGAGAGGACAAGGCTACGCAGATGGTGGCCTTGAAGACGAAGGCTCAGATCTATTGGTTCAGTGGACGAAGGCCGATCAAGCAAGGTGCATTTGTGCATGGGGAGAGCATCCTGTTTATCCCGCAGGAAGGGGCCAAAGCGGAGCCCGTGATGCCTGTGGCGGAGATTCCGCTGAAGGGTGCGCACAATGTAGAGAATGTGCTGGCGGCGGTGTGTGTGGCGCGGTTGGCGGGAGTCTCAGCGGAGACGATACGGGCTTCAGTGGCGTCGTTCAAGGCGGTCGAGCATCGGCTTGAGTTCGTGAAAAGTGTAAAAGGAGTGGAGTTTTATAACGACTCGAAGGCGACGAATGTAGATGCTGCGATGAAGGCGGTAGCTTCGTTCGCCGGTGGAATTCACTTGATTCTGGGCGGGAAGGACAAGGACTCGGACTATACGTTGATGGCTGAGCTGCTGAAGGAGCGGGTGAAGGCTGTTTATACGATTGGTTCAGCTGCGAAAAAGATTGAGCGTCAGTTGCAGGGAGTCGTGAAGATGGTGTCAGCGGAGACGATGCAGGTGGCGGTGGCCAAGGCTACTGCTGCGGCGGTCTCTGGCGATGTGGTGTTGCTGGCACCGGCCTGCTCAAGCTTCGATCAGTTTGAAAATTATGAGCATCGTGGACAGGTCTTCCGGCAGCTTGTGAACGAGTTGAGCTAAACAGATATCAGCGTAGAAGTGGATGTGATGGTATGGCGAAGAGAGTAGGGGTGGACAAGTGGCTCTTCGGAGTGGTGCTGATGCTGGTGCTGTTCGGGCTGGTGACGGTGTTTTCGGCTTCAGCGGTGATGGCGAAGGAGACACTGGGGTCGCCCTATGCCTATGTTGGAAGGCAGGCGGTGTGGGCGCTGTTGGGGATGGGCGCGCTGACGCTGCTGATGCGCGTGGACTACCGGCACTATAACAATCCCAGAGTGGTGTTTCCGGCAGTCGCTGTTACGACACTGCTGCTGATCGGGGTGTTTGCGATGAGCGGTATGAACGGGGCGCACCGGTGGATTCGACTGGCGGGCACGACGCTGCAGCCGTCGGAGCTTGCGAAGCCTGTGCTGGTGCTGTTTCTGGCTTACTTTTTGCAGACGCGGATTCACCTGATGGATGACGTAAAGGGGACGATTCTGCGGGCCGTTGCAGTGCCTCTAGTGTTTTCGGCTCTGATCGCGCAGGAGCCGGACTTGGGCACGGCCATGGTGTGTATGGCGGTGACTGCGCTGATGCTGTATCTGGCTGGTGCGCGGACGAGATACTTTGCGATTGGGGCTGCGCTGGCTTCTCCGGTGATGTATTACATGCTGTTCCATGTGAAATTCCGGCGGGACCGGATGTTCGCGTTCGTGAATCCGGAGGCTGATCCGCGCGGAACGGGGTTTCATATTCTGCAGTCGCTGATCGCGGTTGGGACCGGGGGGATTCACGGGCTTGGGTTGATGGAGGGGCGGCAGAAGCTGTTCTACCTGCCGGAGGTGCAAACGGACTTTATCTTTGCCAATATCTGCGAAGAGCTGGGGTTGATTGGTGCGGTAATTATCGTCGCGCTGTTTGTGGCGCTGGGATATCGCGGGCTGAGGGCGGCTTTTCTTTCGACCGATCCGTTTGCGCGGTTCCTGGCGTTTGGACTGACGACAGCGGTCCTGATTCAGGCTTTCTTCAATATGAGTGTGGTGCTTGCATTGCTGCCTACGAAGGGGATTCCGCTGCCGTTTATCTCGTCGGGGGGGACGTCGATCTTTATTACGCTGGCCAGCATGGGCGTGCTGCTGAACGTTACGCGTGAGATCGATTGAGATGCAGGGAAGAGGAAACCGGCTGAGGGTATTGATTGCGGGTGGGGGTACCGGGGGGCATGTGATTCCGGCGTTGGCGATTGCGTGGGAGTTGCGGGATGCGCATGGGGCCGAGGTGCGGTTTGTGGGGACGGCGCGGGGGCTTGAGACACGGCTGGTTCCGGAGGCGGGGTTTCCTTTGGAGTTGATCCGGGTGGGGCAGTTGAAGAATGTGAGCTTGGCTACTCGGGTACGAACCCTGTTTGATCTCCCGCTGGGGGTGCTGCGATGTGTTGAATTGCTGCGGAGTTTCAGACCGGATGTGGTGGTTGGAGTCGGGGGGTATGCTTCTGGGCCGACGATGATGGCGGCGATTCTGTTGCGGGTGCCGACGGTGGCGTTTGAGCCGAATGCGGTGCCGGGGCTGGCGAATCGGCTGGTGGGGAAGCGGGTGAGTGCTGCGGCGGTGAACTTCGAGGAGACGAAGCGGTATTTTCGCGGTGCTCGGGTGACCGGGATTCCGCTGCGGCCGGCCTTCTTTGCGATTCCTCCGAGAACGGGTGAGACGCTGCGGCTGCTGGTGTTCGGCGGCAGCCAAGGGGCCAAGGTGTTGAATGAGGTGATGCCCAGGATTGCAGGCTCCCTGTTGAAGAAGTTTCCTGTGCTGGAGATCGTGCACCAGGCTGGGGGGCGGCATGGGGTTTCGACGAATGAGGCGTACGAGCGAGCTGGGTTGTTGGGGGAGCCCTCCGGACAGAGAGTGCGAGTGCAACCGTATCTGAATGAGATGGTCGAGGAGGTCGCCGCTGCGGACCTGATTCTATGCCGGAGCGGAGCCAGTTCTGTGGCGGAGTTGGCTGCGGCGGGGAGAGCGGCGGTGTTGGTGCCGTTTCCGCAGGCTGCCGACGACCACCAGCGGAAGAATGCGGATGTGTTTGTTTCGGCCGGGGCGGCGGAGATGATCGTTGAGTCCGAATTGGATGATGAGCGGTTACTGGGAACGCTGCGGGGGCTGTTGGGGGACGATGCTCGCCGGGCAGAGATGGGGAGACGTGCGCGGGCGTTAGCTCATCCAGAGGCTGTGCAGGAGATTGGCGCGATGGTGGTTGATTTGGCTAAGCGGCGGTAATCTTCAGAGTTTTTCTGCGATTCGAATCAGGATAGGCTGCCGCTGTGGACCATGACGCGGTTTTTGCCGGCGCGCTTGGCGGCGTAGAGGGCTTCGTCGGCTAGTTCGACGAGTTGATAGCCGTTCAGGAGGGACTCGTTCATAGCGGCCATACCCATGCTCATGGTGACGGGGCCGTTTTCCCAGGCTTCCTCGGCTACGCGCTGCATGAGGCGGCGGGCAAGGCCCATGGCGCTGTCTTCGCCGCTCTCGGGGAGCAGGACGATGAACTCTTCGCCGCCGTAGCGGGCCGGGAGATCGGGCAGGCGGACGGTGGTGCGAAGGATCATGCCGAGGCGGCGGAGGACCTCGTCGCCGGCAGCGTGGCCCCAGCGGTCGTTGATCATCTTGAAGTTGTCGACGTCGAG
>DATDHL010000190.1:0-10200 GCA_036521575.1 Edaphobacter sp.
ACCGAACGCCTGAGCTCTAGATTGTCGCCGCATGCTTGATCGAGATAGGCTCGCCGTTCTGCAGGCTCAATTGCCAGCGCAGCATCGAACAATTGCTCGACTAACTCTTGCTGATCGGCCATAATCCGCTCCAACAACGCTGCTGATGAATTAGGGAGGATCTGTGTCGAGGGCCCGTGCGGATAGTAAATTCAGGGAAAACGTGGCCCGTTTCGCATAGGGAAGGTCATCACATCGGAAGCAGACGGAATCCAGGAGTTCATCCGGGTAATCCGAATAGTGGTCTGTTTCGATGGATTTAACTAAGTATTCATCGGCCTACCGCGAGAGTGATACTGAGCTTATACGAATCGAAGCATAGTGGCAGGAATTTTTTTCTTCGCGGGAAAGTTAGTCGAGGAGGGAGTCGATGAAGGTGGCGCTGTCGAAGGGGATGAGGTCTTCGATCTTCTCGCCTACCCCGGCGTAGATGACGGGGAGCTTTAGTTCGGTGGCGATTGCGAGGACGATGCCGCCTTTTGCCGTGCCGTCAAGTTTGGTGAGGACGATGCCGGTGACGCGGGCGGCTTCGGTGAAGAGGCGGGCTTGCTGGAGGCCGTTTTGTCCGGTGGTGGCGTCCATGACGAGGAAGGTTTGATGCGGGGCTCCGGGGACGAGCTTTTCGGCGGTCCGGCGCATCTTGTCGAGCTCTTTCATTAGGTCGGACTTGGTGTGGAGGCGGCCGGCGGTGTCGGCGATGAGGATGTCGGTGTTCCGGGCTTTGGCGGCGGTGCAGGCGTCGTAGAGCGCGGCTGAAGGGTCGCCGCCTTGCTTGGTCTTGATGATGGGGACATCGGAGCGCTGGGCCCAGACTTCGAGTTGCTCGATGGCGGCGGCGCGGAAGGTATCGGCGGCGCAGAGCAGAACGCTCTTATTCTGGTTGCGATAGAAGGCGGCTAGCTTGCCGGTGGTGGTGGTCTTGCCGGTGCCGTTGACGCCGACCATCAGGATGACTTCGGGTGGTGTGGCGGGATGTTGGATGGGGTGGGCTACGTTGTCGAGGACTTGCTTGAGTTCCTGCTTGAGGAGCTGCTTGAGCTGGGCGCCGCTTTCGATGCCGGTGCGGAGGGCTCGCTGGCGGAGGTTCTCCATGATGATGGCGGTGGTGGCGCTGCCGATGTCGGCGGCCAGGAGGAGCGGCTCGAGGCTGGTGAGGGAGGCTTCGTCGACTTCGCGGGTGAGCGCGATGACGGAGCTGATGGACTCGGAGAAGGTCTCGCGGGTGCGGGTGACCGCCTGCTTCATGCGGTCGAAGAGGCCGCGGCGAGGCTCCTGCGCTTCGGGTGCGGAGGTGGCGGGCTGGTCGGGTTGCTGGTCGGGCTTGTCGCGTTTGCCGAAGAGAGAGAAGGCCATGCTGCTTCTAGTTTATCGGATGAAGACGCGCGATCTGTTCGTCATGCGAAACTGGAGAGCGAGAAGTATGCCTTCGGCTTGCTAAACTCATCCAGAAGACAATGAATCCTTGGCTCATCTCCATTCCGCTCGCCTATCTGCTGGGCTCGATCCCATTCGGCTATCTTCTTGTCAAAATCTTTCGAAAGCAGGATATCCGGGCCACAGGCAGCGGCAACATCGGGGCTACCAATGTCGCTCGCTCAGGGGCCAAGGGCCTTGGAGTTGCGACCCTCCTGCTCGATCTGGCGAAGGGATACGTCGCGGTTGTGATTGCGCAGCATCTATCGCCCGGGAACTACGATCTGGCCGTAGGAGCTGGCGTGGCGGCTATTCTTGGCCACGTCTTTCCTGTCTGGCTTGCTTTCAAAGGGGGTAAGGGAGTTGCGACGGCGCTTGGAGTCTTCCTTGCGCTGACCTGGCCTAGCGCGCTCTGTACCCTGGGCGTCTTTGCGGTCGTCTTCCTGCTGACGCGTTACGTTTCGCTGGCCTCGATCATTGCCGCTGCAACCTTTCCTCTCTTTGCCTTCTATTTCGTGCCGTACAGAACGCCGATCGTGATTGCGGGCTTTCTCTTTATCTCGGTGCTGGTCATCGTCAAGCATCATCAGAATATTCGGCGGCTTCTCTCCGGCACCGAGAGCCGATTTGGCTCCCGCAAGGTGGCGGCTTGAGCCGAATTGCTGTACTCGGAGCCGGAGCCTGGGGAACGGCTCTAGCGATCTCCCTTGCGCGCCGTGGGGGGCATGAGGTTGTGCTGTGGTCCCACTCGTCGGCACTTGCCGATCAGCTTACCGAAGCTGGCGAGAACCTTCTCTATCTGCCGGGCTTTACGCTTCCTGCCGACATCCACATAACTTCTGATCTTCCCGGCGCGATCTTCGAGGCCAATATCATCCTGTGCGTCACTCCCTCCCAGCACCTGCGCGGAGTGATTGCCCATATTGCACCCATCCTTACGGCAGACCAGATCATTCTGTCGGCAAGCAAAGGCATCGAGGAGACGACTTACCTTCGCATGTCGCAGGTCATAGGGTCCATCACGGACAACCCAGTTGCTGTGCTCTCCGGGCCGTCGTTCGCGCAGGAGGTCGCTGCGGGTACCCCTACCGCTGTTGTCGCCGCAGCCGCGAGCCCCGAAATCGCCCAGACGATTCAGCGGGACTTCTCCTCCGGCTCCTTGCGGCTGTACACGAATGATGATGTCATTGGCGTCGAACTGGGCGGCGCCCTCAAGAACGTCATTGCTTTGGCCGCTGGCGTCGTCCATGGGCTGAACCTTGGTCACAACTCGTCAGCTGCTCTCATCACGCGCGGCATTGCTGAGATCACGCGCCTTGCCGTTGCCTGCGGAGGACACCGCCAGACGCTTGCCGGACTCTCCGGCATTGGCGATCTTGTCCTTACCTGCACTGGTCCTCTCTCACGCAACCGCACGGTCGGGGTGGAGCTGGGCCGAGGACGGCAGCTTCCGGAGATCATTGCCAGCCTGAACGGCAAGGTCGCCGAAGGGATTCGCAGCACCACCGCTGCACTCGGCCTGGCTGCACGTTACAGCGTCGAGATGCCCATTACGGAGCAGATGGATGCGATCCTGCACCACGGCAAGAATCCCCGCGAGGCCATTCGTGACCTGATGTCGCGTCCCGGTCGCGACGAATAGTCCCAATCGGCCCATCTTTCTTTACGCAGGTCGTTGCATGGGACTAGCTTGTAATCATGCATGAACACGATCATGAGCCCGATCACATTCCGCCGCCTGACCTCCCGCGCCATAAACGCATTCTTGGCTTCAAGCCGCATCACTTTATCGGGGGACTCGTTCTAATCGGCATTCTGCTCATCTATATCCTCCTACTCGCCAAACGCGGTGTCTAAACCGCTTGAGATTGAATCACTGCCTCATTCGAAGATTTGCTCTTCGATAACAGGAGGCTGCTGATCATAGTCGCTGTACCTGATCCATCTCGGCCGAATTACGAAGTAGACAAGCCCCGACCAACTCTGACGACTCGGCCCGTCCGGCCACTTTGCGAAGTAGATGTTCTTATACCGCGTCAAGGCGTCGTCTTTTGGCAGAAACGCCTCTCCTTCAAGCTGAACTGTCTGTTCGCCCTCCCATCCGATTGCGATAGACGCTCTTGAATCAGCCGTTAGGTTTTCTATACTTGCGCGTCGTGTTCAGGGTGTCAAAGATGACCTCCAGTTCTTCGGTGACTGCAATCCCTACCAGGGCGGACTGCGGTTCGCCAGCCGGTTCTACGCTGCCGACGACTGCCAGCTTCTGGGCGGCCATAAATCTGAAAAGTTCGAGCTTCGTCATGGCGGGCTTACGATACACCCTGAAGGCGATTGATCGCGAGCCAGATGCCTTCAGCAACTGACGAGAGGGGTGTCGTGGCAAGGAAGGCATTGTTGCAAACAAGACACTTACGGCTTGAATGAAGCCGTAACCTCAGTCGCTACGAAGGAGATGGCCTCACCTGGTATCAAGTTGGGAAATGCCCCGCTTCTCCACAATCTCAGGCTTGACTCCATGTGAATTTCCCGTTATCTTTACAGAGTGGCAGGACTCCCTTCGGGTTGAGTCGGTCATAACGAAGTCCACCCACTTCGTTGCTTTACTGGAATACCCACGCAACAGCCCCCACCGCGCTGCGTGGGTTTCCACTTTAAGTGGCTTTTTATCTGTGTGGTTGGTCCAAAACTGTCCGCGCAGTCTCCGCTCCCAGCACCGGCAGTCCGTCACCAGTCAGCAGACCAATCTGCTTCAGGACCGAAGCCTGATCCCAATAAATATGTTCGTGGGCCAGTTTTCCGTCCCGGAACCGCACAATCGCCACCAACGGTACCTCGACATGGCGGCCCGTGGGCGGAACACCAGGCAGAATCCAGGGCATATCTACTGTGTGGGTAAAGGAGATCACCATCTCATCGACCAGCTGGTGCTCCCCCACGGTTCGCGACACGTCCGTCAGCGTAAAGTCAGGCGGCATGCATGGGATAAAGTCCTTGCTGTAGAACTCCCTCAGCTCGCTCTTGCCTCTGCCACCCGTCATCACCGGAACGTGGTTGACATACGCATCCGCAGCCATCGTGGACAGTGTGGCCTCCACATCAGGAGTCGCGAACTCATACTTCGTGTGCTCGTCCCAAAGCTCTTCGAGGTCATACCGTTTCATGCGGGCATTCTACGCCCCATCCCTACTTGACGTAGCCGCCCAAACCCTCTAACCTTTCCCCATGGGATTGATGCGCATCGCAGCCTGTACTTGTTGCCCTTGTTGTAAGGGCACCTGTTGCTGCTGCGTTGGAATCTCCCTCACCTAAGTAAACCGACCTAAATTCGGACTTAGAGGATCTCAGGAACCCACGTATCAGCGCCAGCCGCGAACGTGGGTTTTTCTTTTGCCCCAACACTCAACTCCAAAACCTCGAATCAGGAGTCTACATGGCACCCCTCAACCACCGCACCACCACAAGCCGCATCAACGTGGATCTCATTGCCGTAGCCATTGCCCTCACCCTGGCCGCGCTCATTCGCTTCAACATCATTCCGCCGGTCTCCTTCTAACAAAAAAGAGAGATGTCCGCCGCCCACACCATACCGACGACAATTGCCATCCCGGCGCCATCGCCCGCGGCCCGTCTCCTGGGTGCGATCCCCGGCATCGCCCTGCTCTTCGGTATCGGTCTTCTGGGCAAGCTTCTCGAGCACACTTTCACCCAACTCCGCACCGCCCACCCCGCCATCCCCTTTCCCCACCTCGAGTACGTACTCTGGGCCATCGTCCTCGGCCTCGCGATCGGCAACATCTTCGGAGTCGCGGCCATCTTCCGCCCCGGCGTAGCCACCTATGAGCTCTGGCTCAAGCTAGGCATCGTCCTCGTAGGCGCCCGCTTCCTCTTGCAGGACATCCTCCACATCGGCGGCCTCTCCCTCGCCCTCGTAGCCGTCGAACTCATCCTCTCCCTCAGCGTGATGCACCTGCTGGGCCGCATCTTCAAACTCCCGCCCAAACTCACGTCTCTGCTCGCAATAGGCAGCAGCATCTGCGGAGTCACCGCCATCATGGCCGCCCAGGGAGCCATCGAGCCCGAAGAAGAGGACACCAGCACCGCCATCGCCTCCATCCTCACCCTCGGAGCCATCGCCCTCTTCACCTTCCCCGCCATCGGCCACGCCCTTCACCTGAGCCAGCAGGGCTTCGGCATGTGGGCCGGCCTCGCCGTCGATAACACCGCCGAATCCCTCCTCACCGGTTCACTCTTCGGTGAAGAGGCCGGCCGTTGGACCGTGCTCGCCAAGACCGCCCGCTCGAGCTTCATCGGCTTCGTCGTCCTTGCCTACGCGGTCTACTGGTCCTCACGCGGCCTCGCCCCCGACGTCGAGCACAAGGGCGTCTTCCTCTGGCGCAAATTCCCCAAGTTCATCCTCGGCTTCCTCGCTCTCTCCATACTGGCCACCAGCGGATTCTTCACTCACACCCAGCTCACCAGCCTCGGCAACCTCTCCCGTTGGGCCTTCCTTCCCGCCTTCGCCGGAGTAGGCCTTCGCACCAACCTCCGCGACCTCACCGGACAAGGCTGGCGTCCCCTCATTGTAGGCATCCTCGGCGAAATCTTCATCGCCTTCATCACCCTGGCTCTCGTCTATTGGAGCTTCAACCACGGAGTCGCCCGATGACTCCAACCCAAACTCCGGAGCGCGTCATGCAAGCAGGCACTCGCAAGTCGATCCTCTCACCCGCCGAACTTCTCGTCATCGCAGCTCTCATCCTCTTCTTCACCCTCACGGTGCTGCACTTCTAAACCATGTCGATAGCACATTCACAAACCGGATGCCGTCTCCTCACTGCACATTCCCCTGTGAATATGCGCGTCCGTGTGGCTTCCCGAATCATCTCTGCCACACGCTGTCGTTGTCGCCGCTAAGCGAGAACCAGCCCCTCATCCTCAAAATCTAAGCCCCCGCGACTCGCCTCACGAAAAACGAGCGCCCCCGCCCATCTTTCGGAGCCCCTCATGCACGACCGCACTCTCACATCCCCTGTCAGACTCCTCATCGTGGTCCTCTTCCTCATCGCGGCGCTCACCACTCTCCACGCCCAGGTAGTCGGCGGAACCCTCTCCGGCACCATCACCGACCCCTCCGGAGCTACCCTCATCAACGCCCAGGTCCTCGTCCACAACGACGAGACCGGCAACGAACGCCGCCTTACTACTGGCTCCGACGGTCGCTACTCCGCCCCCTCCGTACCCATCGGCACCTACACCATCACCGTCCAGCTCGATGGCTTCGCCCCGCAACACCGCACCGGCATCCCCCTAACCGTAGGCCAGAGCAAGCAGATCGACATCCAACTCACCGTCGACTCCGTCGATCAGCAAATCTCCGTCGAAGACACGCCCGCCATCGTCAATCTCTCCACCCAGCAGACCTCCGGCCTCGTCGACGAGCGCCAGATCAAGCAGCTCCCCCTCAACGGCCGCAGCTACGATCAGCTCATCACCCTCAATCCCGCGACCGTCAACTACACCGGCCAGCGCTCCGGCTCTATCGGCACCTCCAACTCCTCGGTAGGCAACATGTTCTCCATCTCCGGCCGCCGCCCGCAAGACAATCTCTTCCTCCTCAACGGCGTCGAGTACACTGGAGCCTCCCTCATCAACGTCACTCCCGGCGGCACCAGCGGACAACTCCTCGGCGTCGACGCCGTCCGCGAGTTCAACGTAGTCAGCGACACCTACTCCGCGAGCTACGGCAAGCGCCAGGGCGCACAAATCTCGATCGTAACCGCGTCAGGCACAAATAACCTCCACGGCTCGGCCTACGAGTTCATTCGCAACTCCGCCCTCGACGCCCGCAACTACTTCGACCAGTCCCACATCCCCGCCTTCCAGCGCAACAACTTCGGTGCCTCCCTCGGCGGCCCTATCCGCAAGGACAAGCTCCTCCTTTTCGCCAACTACGAGGGCTACCGCCAGAATCTCGGCCTCTCCGACGTCACCCTGGTCCCCGACAACGCCAGCCGCGCCGCCGCCGTAGCCAGCGTCAAGCCCCTTCTGCAACTGTGGCCATTACAAAATGGCCCCGAGCTCGGCAGCGGTATCGCCTTCGCCTACTCCAACCCCATGCAGCGCATCCGCGAGGACTTCGGCACTACGCGCTTCGACTACAACATCAGCCCCAAAGACCTCTTCTTCGCCGTCTACACCATCGACGACTCCTCCGCGAACACCCCCTCCGCCAACCCCTTCTCTCTCGTCAACGAAACCCTCCGCGAGCAAGTCCTCAGCCTCCAGCACCAGCATGTCTTCTCACCCAACCTGCTCAACACCGCTCGCTTCGGCTACAGCCGCGCGTCTTACTTCTTCACCGGCAGCGTCCCATCTGAGATCAGCGCCAACATCCCCGGCTGGGTCGCGGGCAAACCCATCGGAGCCATCGTCATCGCAGGCTCCACCGCCTCAAACGGAGCCTCTCAGATCACTGGCGCCGGAGCCAACGTAGGCAGCAACAACACCACCGCCCGCAACCTCTTCACCTTCGACGACCACATCTTCTTCACCCGAGGCCGCCACCAGATCGAAGCCGGAGTCTGGCTCCAGCGCCTCCAGTCCAACGACAACCTCGCGCAGAACCAGTACGGCCAGGCCAGCTTCTCCGCCCTCTCCACATTCCTCGCGGGTACGGTCGCGACCTTCTCCGTCGTCCCCGCCCCCACCGAACTGGGCTGGCGCTCCACCGAGTACGCCGGCTATCTCGAAGACACCATCAAGCTCACCCCACGCCTGGAACTCCGCGCCGGCTTTCGCTTCGAAGGCACCACTGGCTGGAGCGAGTCGCAATCCCGCGCCGCCAACTATGCCGTTACCAACGGCGTCATCGCGACTAACCCCACCATCGGCTCCAGCGCCCTCACCACCAACAACGCCAAATTCCTTCCCGAGCCTCGCATCGGCCTCGCCTGGGACCCCCAGGGCAACGGCCACACAGCCATCCGAGGAGGATTCGGCATCCACCGCGCCCTCCTCGATAACCTCGACTACCGCCTCGATCAGACCGCCCCGTTCAACACCACCGTCGCGGTCAAAAACATCGCCGTCAGCGCCCTCCACTTCACCCCAACCAGCACCCCGCCCGCCGGAAGCCTGATCTCCCCCTCCAACGTCCAGACCGACATCCAGACCCCCACGGTCCTCTCCTGGTACTTCAAAGTCGAGCAACAAATCGCCCCCAACACCTCCCTCACCGTCGGCTACATCGGCTCCCACGGCTACCACCAGATCCTCTCCGAAGACCAGAACGAGCCCATCCCCGTCACCTGCCCCAACCCCGTCTGCCCCGCGACCCTCGCCGCCAACACGGTCTACTTCCCCTCGACCGTCAAAGCCAACCCGCTCGTAGCCAACACCACCTCGTGGGTCTCGCAAGGCACCAGCCTCTACAACGGCCTCGTACTCGACCTCCGCCGCAGCTTCGCCAATGGCCTCCAGCTCCGCGGAAACTACACATGGTCCAAAAACCTCGACGACGGCTCCGCCTGGAATACCAGCGTCAGTGGCAACACCCCCGCCTTCGTCTCCAATCCCTTCAACCCCAAGGCTGACTGGGGCCTCGCCGCCACCGACGTCCGCCACCTCGCCAGCATCAGCGGCACCTACGACCTCCCCTTCGGCCGCGGAGCCCTCAGCGCCTCCAACGCCTTCGCCAACCGAGCCATCTCCGGCTGGACCCTCAGCAGCATAGCCGCCCTCCAATCCGGCTTCCCCTTCACCCCGCAGCTCGGCTACAATCCCACCGGCTCCGGAGACACCCGCAATCCCGTCCGCCCCGACATCAACCCCAACTTCAAAGGCAATCTCTACCCCGGCACCTCCACCCAATACTTCAACCCCGCGGCCTTCCTCACCCCAGCCGCCGGAGCCATCGGCAACCTCGGCCGCGACACCCTCACCGGCCCCAACCTCATCAACCTCGACGCCTCCCTCATCAAATCCACCCAGATCACCGAACACGTCCGCGCCCAGTTCCGCGCCGAGTTCTTCAACGTCCTCAACCACACCAACTTCACCACCCCGAACCCAGTTATCTACAGCTCTGGCCCGACCCCCACAACCCTGACTGCAGCCCCGGTCCTGAGCCCCACTGCCGGAGTCATCACAGCCACATCCAACACCTCACGCCAAATCCAGTTCGGCCTCAAACTCCTCTTTTAATAGCAGTAAACCCGAAGGCCCTGTTTCGCAGCACGATCATGCGAACAGGGCCTTCTTGCATGCAAACAACAACATGCGCCGGAGTGACCAGGTCGAACGAACACCCGTTTGACAACTTCGCCTCGTCCGCTGCTATGATGACCGCGCTTCGTTTTGCGAGTCCAGTTACTTTCTGTTCGATTGCCTGACATGCACATGCCAGGACCTACCGCAGTAAGAGTAGGCGGCCAAGGCAGCATGGGTCCCAGTCAGCGCAGAGAAGAGTAGCCTCGCTAGCTCCCCTACCACTGCGCATAAATTTTCTTTCACAGCGAATACGGCGCGACCGCATCACCTTTCGTTGCGCCTGCTTCGGCAGGAACGATTGTTTCCGTGAAGTGAATCAGCAACTGATGTAGGAGGAAAACTCTCATGGCAGATCAAAACTTTGAACTCGATGTCTT
This sequence comes from Edaphobacter sp., assembly GCA_036521575.1. Classification (GTDB taxonomy): domain Bacteria; phylum Acidobacteriota; class Terriglobia; order Terriglobales; family Acidobacteriaceae; genus Edaphobacter. The sequence continues at coordinate 10,098 of DATDHL010000190.1, forward strand.
GCGCGACCTTCTCGAAGGCGCTTCAATTGCTGCCCAGATCAGCAAAGATGAGCAGCAATTCACCGCTCTCTACAACGCATTCCGCATCGCCGATGCCAAAACC
>DATDHL010000191.1:0-7136 GCA_036521575.1 Edaphobacter sp.
GCTCGCCAGGCATTTATCACCCGCGAGAACATCAATGACCTGATCTCCAGCTCCGGCTTCTCCGGCGAGGTTGGACTCTTGAGTATCGACATCGATGGCAACGATTACTGGGTGTGGGAAGCCATTGAGATTGTTCGCCCGATCATCTGCATCTGCGAATACAACGCCGTCTTCGGAGATCTGCACCCGGTCGCCATTCCATACGATCCCGCCTTTTCTCGCAGCAAAGCCCACGATAGCAACTTGTACTACGGCGCCTCGATCAAAGCGCTTTGCTCCCTTGCCGCCCGCAAGGGATACAGGTTCGTAGGCACCACATCTGCAGCAAACGACGCTTTCTTCGTACGTGAGGATTTTGCAAAGCAGTTCGTCGACAATTCCTTGCAGCATATCCGCGCGCTGCCATCCCTATCTCGTGAGGGTATGCAAGTGTCCGGCCAGCGGACCTACGTTGGCGGCCTGGACCGGTTGAAATACATCTCGGCGCTCCCTGTGGTCAATACCGAGACCGGTGAAACCGTAAAACTCAGTGATCTGGGGCCACTCTATAGCCCGGAATGGCTTGCTCTGATGACAGGAACAACACCGGGTAGCTCCCGTGTGCCGTCAAGTCTTTTCCGGGGCATCTTGAACGGTACATCTGTCTGAAATACTCACAAGATATAGGCGTATTCTAGGCAAATGATGCGCATGACAGTGCTCGCCTCGGGCTCCAAAGGCAATAGCACCGTCATCTCCAGCTCCCGAACACGAGTCCTCGTCGACGCAGGCCTCTCCTGCCGCGAACTCCTCAGACGCATGGCCCTCGCCGGGGAAGACCCGTCCAGCCTCGACGCCATCCTCATTACCCACGAGCATCAGGACCACGTCGCTGGCCTCGGTGTCCTCGCGCGCCGTCTCCGCATCCCCGTCTTCTTCACCGAGCCCACCCACCGAGCCTGGGTCCGCATGCTCACCCCGCGCACCACCATGACCTACGCCAAGTGGCTCGATCACGTCCAGCGCGAAAAAGAAGCCCGCGCCGATAGCGTAGCCGCTGCGACCTCCACGCACGACCCCGCCGTCGAAGCCGCCTCCATCGCCAGCATCTCAGCCGAGGCCGCCGCACTCGACGCCACTCTGAATCCCACCGGCAGCATCATAGCCGACGAAGATGCCGAGGATCCGAACGCATCCCTCTGCGATTCCGTAACGCCGCAAGCCGCGCCAACCAAGGCTGACCCCACCCACCTCCCCGCCGTCGAGTACTTCCACGCCGGAGCCAACTTCTCCATCGGCGACATCGCCATCACCCCCTTCACCATCCCCCACGACGCCACCGACCCCTGTGGCTTCGTCTTCGAGTCCGAAGGCATCCGTATGGCCCTGGCCACTGACCTCGGCTACATGCCCCCCAACGTCAAAGCCGCACTCAAACGCATCGACGTCCTCCTGCTCGAATCCAACCACGATCTCGAGATGCTCAAAGACGGCCCTTACCCCTGGAGCGTCAAGCAGCGCGTTCTCTCCCGCGTCGGCCACCTGTCCAACCACGCTACGGCCGAATTCCTCCAGAAGGACTATGACGGCACCGCCGCCTGGATCGTTCTGGGCCACCTCTCCGAGTCCAACAACGCCCCCGAACTGGCCCGCCTCGCCGCCGAACAGGCCCTTGCCGACCACCCAACACTGCTCGGTAATCGGATTCTCCTGGCCGATCAGGCCACTCCGCTCGAGCCCATATGTCTCTAATTTCTCATACAGCGGGCCCCTTATTTTCGATTGATTTACCTCAAAGATCTGGTAACCTACGGCCTCACGAAAGTTACGTTCCTATGAATCTTTCCTCTTTCCCTGGCTATCAAAGGAGGTAGAATGAAGTCTCATAGAACAATGAAAAGAGCAGCGTTAGCCTTTCCCGCCAATCGCCCCGCCTGCACCGATCAGGTCGTAGGCGACATCCTTTCCGGGTGGCGGTACGACATCTCGGGCCTCTCTCCGGCCATGCGCACCGACTACGAGCAGCACCTGTCGGAGTGCGCCCACTGCCGCCGTCGTCAGAACGTCGCCCGCATCATCGATGTCCTTCTCATCAGTGTCAGCACCCTCTCCATCGTCGCGTTTCTTCTGGCCGCCGTCATCATTCGCCGCGTCGAGCTGATCACCCACATCGCCCGGTTTCAGGTGCATCTCAATCAGGCCCACGTCGTTACCCTTTCGCTTGAGGCCGTGGCAGTTACCGGTCTGGTCATGTCGACCCTTCTCTGGGTACTGGTCGCAATTGCAACGCCGCTACCCGGCTTCCTCGGGGACATGGTGCAGCAGCGTATCCCCGCCGAGCTGCGCGAACGCTTCACCAAAGCCGCCTGATCCATCTTCAAGCGAGTAATCCAAGGCCCAGAGATAGCTCTGGGTCTCCGTTTTTAATCCGCGTGCTCCGTGAAGATCCGCGTTCGTCACCTTGGCATCCACACCTCAATCCGATTTTGCGATAGCGTAGAAGAAGCATCCATGACAACCTCTCCGCAGCCCGAAGGCGAGATACTACCCCCCTATGACGACGCCGCAGCGCGTCCCATGCCCGATTACGCCAAGGAGACCGCGCCCGTCCGCACTCGCGGCCGCAACGTTCTCAGCGCTCCCGGCACCTACGTCCTGCTCGCCATCAATTGTGCCGTCTTCCTCTGGATGATCCTCCACGGAGTCTCCGCCAGCTCGCCCACGCCCGAGCAGCTCGTCCACTTCGGAGCCAACGTTCCCGTCCTCGTCCTGCACGGCCAGTGGTACCGCCTCCTAACCGCCACCTTCGTCCATGTCGGAATCATCCACCTTGCCACCAACATGTGGTGCCTCTGGAACCTCGGCCTGCTCGGCGAACCCCTCCTCGGCCCCCTGGGTCTGGTAGCGGTCTACCTGCTCACTGGCATCGCAGGCAACCTCCTCAGCCTCGGGTGGAATGTCGTCCTGCGCGACAACATTTCAGTCGGTGCCGGAGCCTCCGGAGCCGTCTTCGGCATCGCCGGCATCCTTATCGTGCTGCTCTCGAACCACAAGCTGCCGATCCCTGTCTTCGAGCTCAAACGCCTCCGCCGCTCCGTCATCCAGTTCGCCGCGCTGAACCTGATCATCGGCCTCAGTACGGCCATCGTTCCCGTCGGCATCCGTATCGACAACTCCGCCCACCTCGGCGGCTTCCTCTTCGGCCTAGCCCTCGGCGTCCCTCTCGTCCCCCGCATGACCAGCGGCCGCACGCGCTACCTCCAACGCCAGAAGATCACCTTCACCGGAGCCGCCTTCTTCCTCGCGCTCTTCGGCTACTGGGTCGCAAACCTCCACTAGCGACTATTTTTTCGTTGCCATCACTTCACTTCCATCCGCTGAGTGTGGTTCACTTTCGCATGGCCAAAAATCAAACTCGCCGTGACTTCTTTCTGACCGCTCCTCTAGCCGCCGCAGCCACCCTGTCCCTCTCCGAGCAGTCGCTCTTCGCCTCGACAGGCGCACCCCAGGCCACCGACGCCCCGGCCCCCGGCCAATTCCAGCTCTTCACCGCCGACACGCTCCAGGGCTACATCAAGACCCTGCAAACCACCCTCGGCAACCACCAGCTCTCCGGCTCGAAGACAACACCCTTCACCTCCGTCCTCACCGTCGAAACCAACAAGAGCGCAAAAGAGTTCGAGTACCACGAGCACCGCGACCACATCTTCCAGATCATCGACGGTACCACGCAGTACGAGCTCGGCGGAACCCCTCAGAACCCACGCAACACCGCCCCCGGCGAGTGGCTCGCCCCCGGCTCCGAAGGCGCCAAATCCGTCACTCTCAACAAGGGAGACATGCTCGTCATCCCCCGAGGCATGGCGCACAAGCGCAGCACCACCGGCAGCGTCACGCTCCTCCTCGTCTCCATTCAGGACGTCCCATAGTCCTGACCCTGCTCATCGCACAAAAGCGAAAGGGGCCACAAAGGCCCCTTTTTACATCCTTGACCCTCAAGGGCGTCTAGCTCATCGTCGTCTGGGCAAACTTTCGAACCATAGCCAGCAGCAACCGCCGGTCGCTCTCACTCAAATGCGCCGAGTACCGCTGCACCTGCGTCAAAAACCGGATCTCCTCCTCGCCCAGGTTCAGCGGCGACATCTCCTTGGCCACAACCTCTTCCGCAAAGAACTCCGAAAGTTGCAGGTCCAGCGCCCGCGCAATCTTCTGCAGCGTCTCCAGCGACGGCACCGTGTGCCCATTCTCCACCCGCGACAGATAGCACCGCAGCAGCCCCGTGCGCTTTTCGATATCGCCCTGCGACATCCCTTTCTGCAACCGGTAGCCGCGGATCGTCGTGCCAATATTCATCGAGATTGAGAGAGCCTCTGCGGGCTCTCCCTCCATTCCAACCGGAAGTGTTTGCATGTCAGCCATTAGCCACAAAGTAAACAGCCGCAAGCACTTGGTCAATCCCTATTCTGCTTCTCTTGCGGAATGCGGTACCTGCCGAGGTTCACTACCAGCGACTTACCCGCAAACCCTGAACTCTTACTTGAACCCCACACCCCCGATGAACCACGCCCAACATTAGTGAACCCATTACTAACACCAAAGTAAACAAGGGAGGCAGCCTATGAGTTCACAGGTGCCGAAAAAGGTCCCTGTTTTTGAGAGGGCGCTTTGCCGTTGAGGTTGGCCGGCTAGTCCCTAATCGCTGGGAGTCATTACGGGACAACGACCGGCGCAATGCACATCCGAAGAAGAAGTAGATCACCGGAAAGCCAACCCACGCTGCGATTCCTCTGCCCGTCCATGCAACCCATCCATGATGCGGCAGGCCAGCGGCCTTCTCTTCCGTTCCGAAGAAGACCGCTACTGCAGCCCCCAAAAAACTCTGGCTTTGAAAGGGCGCGGCTTCAGCCGCGCCGTAGTGACCAATTTCAAAATGGGGCTTTAGCCCCTGAGGGAATCCTCCCGCGTACCCTACGTTCTGCGGCCCAGCTCCCGCCGAAAGAACGCCAGATCGGCCACAGTATTCTCGTTGTACCGCTCCACCCGCATGAATCCCATAGCCTCGTAGAGCCGATTCGCCTCAGGCATGGCCGCCGGAACCGTATCCAGATACATCGCCCTGAATCCCATCCGTTCGGCCCACCCAATCGCCTCTTCCACCAGCCGCTGCCCCAATCTCAGACCGCGAAACCTGCTGTCCACCCAGAGCCGCTTCATCTCGCAGGCCAGCTCCTCCCCCTTCATGGATCGCAGCGCAACGCATCCGGACGGGTCTCCATCCACCAGGGCCAGCAGCAGGACCCCATACCCCCCGGGCAGTCCTTCCAACTCTCGCCCATACCCCTCAAGGCAGATATTCGCCGCCCCTCCGGGGTGATCCGCCAGATACTCGCCATAAGCCTGCATCAGCCGCCGTACCGCAGATACATCCTCCGCCCCAGTCGCCTCCCTGACCAAAATCTCAGCCATAGTTATCAGAGGTTATCACCCGTCATGACACACCGGAACGCCGAGGCGTAAACTGCTCGCCTCTGGAGGTCTCACGCCTTCATGACCGCTCCTAAGCTTGCACCCATTGCGTCTTTACTCCTGGCATTGCTCTGCACACCGATCGGGCTGGCTCAGCAACCCATCCCGATCCCGCAGAGTAACGAGTTGCACATCGCCATCCGGATGCAAGACGAGTCAGGCGAACCCATCAGTGACCTTTCAACAGACAGGTTTCAACTGACTGCAAACGGAACATCCTTCCCCATAACAGTCACCCGGCCCGGCGACCGCGCCTCCGCCACAGTGCCCACAAGGCTGCTGGTCCTGCTCACGCCCACAGCATCGCGAAACAACACGGACATTTTGGAAAGACTGCATCCTTTCTTCAAGAGAGGCTGGCAGGTAAGCATCCTCACTGCGAGCAGCACACAGACGCCCTACGCAGCGCGCGAGCAGGACCTCAAGACCGCACTTCAAAATGGAATCGGCAAAAGTAAGACTGTTGTTCAAGCAATCTATGACCTTGATGATTTCCAAGGCCGAAGAATCGTCTTCTACCTCACTGACTCGCGGCAAAATCTTGATGATACGACCCGGAAAGCCGCCGCCAAAGTAACCGCAATGCTCTACCACGTAGGCGGAGACATCTGGAGAAATTTCTATGGCATGCCAGGATCTTTGGCGTTGGTGACAGTCACTAGCGACCCAGCGTCCCCGCTTCCAGACGCGCCCATCTATGTTCAGTCGATACGAGATGTTCGAGAGGAGCGAACATTCGCAGGGGCACGAAGGGACGCCATTCGAGACGCGCAGGGGTACTACGACCTGAAAGCCCTCATCCCCGATGAGGTAACAGCTGTCACTCTGGGTATCAAACTAAAGGTCAACTACTGCGTGAACGCGCAGCCCTACATCGAAGGTCATCCAGCACCCGATCTCATACTCGCCCGGACAAAGTAGCCGACAAAATGGGCTTAATTTCTTTTTTCCACACCCGAAGCCAGGCAAAATTTTGTCAACCCCAAAATCGATCTATCTATCACATAAAGAAGAACATCCGCGTTGCGTAATAATTCCACTCCATTCGATATACTTAATCCATATAGAACAAAACCCCCCGGGACGCCCCGGGGTTTTCTTTCTTTATCAAGACTAAATCGTTTAGATGGAAAACTTTGCAGACCATGAACCTGTAAAATCAATACTTTACAGGCAAGGTTCAGACCTCAGCCCAATGATTCGAATACTTTAGCGCTTTTTTGTAGGGGGAGGGGGGGTCATCCCATGTACATCCCGCCGTTCACATCGAGCGTGTGACCGGTGATGTACCCAGCCTCCTCCGAGGCCAGAAACGCGACGGCATGGGCGATGTCCATATCTGTCCCCACCCGGCCCAGCGGAATATGCTGCGTCATCGCATTCTTCTGGTCGTCGGTCAGCACGGCAGTCATCGCCGTCTCGATGTACCCCGGCGCAATCGCGTTGACCGTAACCGTCCGGCTCGCCAGTTCCCGAGCCAGCGACTTCGTCAGGCCAATCAGTCCGGCCTTGGAAGCAGCATAGTTCGCCTGCCCGGCCTGCCCGGTCTCGCCAACCACCGAAGTGATGTTGATGATCCGCCCCCAGCGGCCCTTCACCATCGAAGACATGACGGCCTGGGTCAACAAAAA
>DATDHL010000192.1:0-3546 GCA_036521575.1 Edaphobacter sp.
CTCAAAGCCTCCATACTCCATCGGATGATCTTCCACCTGCACGGCGAGCCGCTTATCACCAGTGACGTAGCTCGGCCCCTTCGCGATGGCCCAGCTCTTCAAAACGCCATTCCACCCAAGCCTGAAGTCATAGTGCAGATGAGAAGCCACATGCTTCTGGATACAGAATGGCAATCCGGCAACGTTGCTTTTATTTTTCGCGGACGACTCCCCACTAGGCTCCGCCGTTACGTCGAAGTCGCGCATCGAACGATACCGCGCCAACTGCTCGTCGATCGCATTGGAGGCAGCATCCGACCCAATCTGCCTCTTCGTCGCAGTTTTCTTAGCCGCACTTTTTTTTGCGGTAGCCTTCTTCACCGGCGCCATCCCCAACTCCTGAAAGACCGGCTAGGCAGACTTCCGTTTTCCGGCCGCAGACTTCACCAGCGCAATGCCCTTCTTCCCCTCGCCCTTTGCAGACGCAGCAGGCTTCTTCTTGCCTGAAGCCGCCGCAACCGACTCGCCGCTGTCCACGCTCTTGCGTAGCGCGTCCATCAGGTTGATCACCTGTCCATGTCGTGGAGCAGCCTCCTCATCCTTCGGCACAGGAGCATTCTTAATCTTCGCCTCCACCAGCTCTTTCACGGCAGCCTCATACCCGTCTTTGAACTTGCTCGGATCGAACTTCGCCGCCTTGCGCTTGATCAGCTCCATCGCCAGGTCGAGCGAGTCTTCATTCACAGCAACCTTCTTGATGTCTCTGAAGTACTCCTCAGGCTTACGCAACTCTTCTTCATAGCGCATCGTGTAGCCCATCATGCCGCCCAGCGTATCGTCGGTGGTCGCGGTAACGGCGAAGACATGTTCGCGTCCGCCAAACGCAATCTTGCCCAACGCCGCCTTCTTCGTCTTCTGCAACGCCTTACGCACCACAGCAAACGCTTCGGCCTGCACGTCATCTTCTGGAACGATGAAATAAGGCTTCTCCAGATACTCAGGATCGAGCTCATCCATCCCAACAAACTGCGAGACCTCAATCGTATGCTTCGAAGGCACGCGCAGCTGGTCCAGCTCCTTCGGCTCGATCAAAACATACTCGCCCTTGCGATACTCATAGCCCTTAACGATCTCATCCTTCTCGACTGGGTTCGCCGCCTCGCCCGGATTGTCTTCGAGAGCGCTGGCCAGAACCTTCTGATGTCGCACCCGCTCACCCGTCTTCCGGCTTATCTGATGGAAGCGAATCTCACTCTTCGCCTCAGTAGCAACAAACAGCTTCACCCCAAACGACACAAGTGATATCTGAATCTGACCAGACCAATAGGGACGCGCCACGCAGAACCTCGCTCTAGACGGAGATATCCGTACACATCAGATTCTCCACCGCACCGCGAAGGATGCCTAATTTTTTTTAGTGGACGTTTGACTGAGCAGAGTCAGCTTGCGAACTAACAGGCAACGACCCACAAGCAGTTAGGCTCCATTGATTTCACCTACCGCATGCAGTGTTGTTCAGGAAGATGATAGCTAGAGGGTCACTGCTTCGCCTCGCTCTCAAGCACCCGTTCATAGGCCGGTACGGTCAGAAAATCCGCAAACTTCGGAGCTTGCACCAGTTCCCGCATCAAATCCGCAGCCCGCTCATAGGCCCCATAGCGCTTGTCATCCACAATCGGCCTCACACGCTCCAGTTCGTCGGCGATCACCTCTTCCACCATCTCTCCCGTCACCGGAAGCCCATCATCCATCACCGCGCCATGGTGAACCCACTGCCAAAGTTGAGCCCGGCTAATCTCCGCCGTCGCTGCATCCTCCATCAGGTTGAAAAGCGGCACGCAACCAATCCCACGCAGCCAGGCCTCCACATACCCTAGTCCGACAGCAACGTTCTGCCGCACGCCTGCCTCCGAGATCGTGCCCTCAGGAATACGCAACAAGTCATCAGCAGTTGCGTGATACTCCGTCAGCTGCTTGGCAATCTGATTCGGCTGCGGCATCACGCGATTGAACACCTCCAGCGCAACCGGCACCAGCCCCGGATGCGCCACCCACGTCCCATCGTGCCCATCGGTCGCCTCGCGCTCCTTATCGGCCCTCACCTGCGTCAACGCCCGCTCGTTCGCCACAGGATCGCTCTTGATCGGAATAAACGCGCTCATCCCGCCCATGGCACTCACACCGCGACGATGACACGTTTTGATCGCCAGCTTCGAGTAGCTCCTCATGAAGTGCGTCGTCATCGTCACTTGCGCGCGATCCGGCAGCACAACATCGTTATCCGCCGCAAACTTCTTAATGAAGCTGAAGATGTAATCCCACCGTCCACAGTTCAGCCCCGCAGAGTGCTCACGCAGCTCCCAAAGAATCTCATCCATCTCAAACGAAGCCAGGATCGTCTCGATCAGCACCGTCCCCCGAATAGAACCCGCCGGAATCCCCAGTGCACTCTCCGTCAACACAAACACATCGTTCCATAGTCGAGCCTCTTGATGGCTCTCCATCTTCGGCAAATAGAAGTAAGGCCCCGACCCTCGAGCCAGCAACTCTTTCGCGTTGTGAAAGACATACAACCCAAAATCAAACAGCGACCCACTCATCGGCTTGTTGTCGACCAGTACATGTCGCTCTTCTAAATGCCACCCACGTGGCCGCACAAAGAGCACAGCAGTCGTCTCATTTAACTTGTAACTCTTACCGTTACTTGTATCCTCGAAGGTAATCGTTCGCCGCACCGCATCGCGCAGATTCGCTTGTCCATCGATCACGTTCTCCCACGTCGGCGTCGTCGAATCCTCGAAGTCCGCCATAAACACCTTCGCGCCACTATTTAGCGCGTTGATTATCATCTTCCGGTCAACCGGCCCCGTAATCTCAACCCTGCGATCCAGCAGATCAGCTGGCAGCGGAGCCACCGTCCACTCACTCTCCCGAATCGCCTTCGTCTCCGGCAAAAAATCCGGCCGCTCTCCCGCGTCAAGCCGCCGCTGCCGCACAACCCGAGCCGCAAGCAACTCCTTCCGCCGAGCGTTGAAGGCTCGCTGCAGCCCCACAACAAAATCCATCGCTTCCGGAGTCAACACTTCCGCCCCTCGATCGGTCACCGGCGCAAGTACATCGACTCCTTCACCAAAACCCATCCATCACCTCGTCTTTAAAGCCGCACTCTAATCCGCGAAGATCCGCGCAATCCGCGGTCGTATTGTTTGTAGTCCTCAAGCAAACCGCAGATGCACCTTGCCGGCATGCGCGAACTCCACATCCGCGGTCGACCCTCCACACGCCTGCGTAAAGCCGGTCCAGCTTCCCGTCGTAATCCAGTCGCCCTTCTTCAAGCCTTCCGTGCGGCTCGCTCCTTCATTAGCCAGCCATGGCAGCAGACGCATCAAATCCCCCGACGTATTCGATCCCGTCCGATCCGCCCGTACCGAGCCATCGACCGCAATCGTCACACGCTCCTTCGAGAAGTCCAGATTCTGCCAATCCGGATAAGCATCTCCAAACACAAACCCGCCATGCAGCGCCAGATCGGCAATCCCCGACATCTTCGAGGCCTGCGCCGGATCG
>DATDHL010000193.1:0-1976 GCA_036521575.1 Edaphobacter sp.
TGCTCGATTGGAACAATAACTACGGCGACAATCCGGACAAGGCGGTCTGCTTCCACTGCTCGAATCTGCCGAAGCACTTCTTCAACGAAGGCGTGAAGATGGACTTCCAGCAGATTATTGCCGGAACCGTTGGCAAAGAAAACACGCACGGCACGCTCGATGGCACGGTCAAGGCCGGGGCTATGAGCTTCGCGCGTTTCTCGACTGACGACTTCAGCGGAGGGATCGCCGGCTATGTCGGCGAGGGCGCCTTTACCAACGATCCGCTCCACACGTTTGGCGGCGCGGGCGTGGTCGAGATTCCGAAGATGCAAGAGCTGCTGCGGTACATCTGCGAGAACGGCTTTGAGCACCATGTGGCGGCGAACTTCTCAACGACCGCTGCTCCGGTGTATGAGGCGGCTAGCAAGTATCTGGGGTGGAAGATGCATTGGCATCGGTAGGTAACCCCGCCATACTTTTGGTCCAAAGTATTCAAAAATAATGGGTTAGGTCTGGACCTCTCATTCAAAGTATTGTTTCTAAATGACTTATCTGTAAAGTGTTGAAAATAAATGGTTTTATTGATTTAAAAGAAAAGCCCCGGAGTTCTCTCCGGGGCTTTTCCTTACTATTCTTATTCTACCGAATAATGTGAAATTAATATGCCATTTGTGGCTGGTTATTTTATCGCTGCAAGTACATGTATCTAAAATACTTATAAGGACACGAACGATCTTTTGCCTCAGATTATGACCTTGACAGATTTCCCAAGGGATCGCGTCCCGCTTCAAGTCATAGGTTGTGCGTCCGGGAACTTCCATTTGCCGCTCAGAATCTCTGCGCGTGGACGGTACAGTCGCACCATGTAATTCCAGCCATCCATAATCGGCAGGCAGTTGGGAATCTTGCCGTCGCATCCCCCGAACTGTACGGAGACCGAACCGTCGGCATCCTTTTTCGCGGTAATGTTGTTCAACGAATATGCGTTGTAGGAGTTCTGCTCGTAGTACCCCTCCTGGTTATAGAGACTGATGGACCAGAAGCCGTCGACGGGCACATCTTTTACGTGAAGGCGATAGATTGTCTTGCCATCGTTCTTCGTCGGTACAACGTTGAGATATAGGGCGTCTTTTTCGGGATTGCCGCCCCACGCTGAAGCGGAGCCGATGAGAAATTTCACTGGATCCACCTGCTGTTTGGAGCCGAACATGTTTTTGGTATCAGGTAATCCTTGGGCGAGAACCAGCAGTGCCTCACGCACCTTTTTCTGGCTGACAGGGTCCCACTTTGGAGTTTCAAACTTGCCTGAATCTTTTTGAGTCAGCTTGATAGCATCCTGCAGCGCGTGCACCTCCTGCACATCCTGCGGATTCTCCGGATCGACGAGGGTGCGAATCCCTGCCAGAACGTATCTAGTGCCGACCTTCTCCTTCGTAAGTGTGTAGACGCCTTTGCCGTAGAAGACCATCGGCGAGTACTGGTCTTCATTGATGAGTTGCAGCGACATGAAACGCTTGCCCGCGTCGGGAAGCGTAATCGTCGCGGGTCCGGCATCGAGATCGAGAACCGCAGCAGAGTACAGGGTGTCGCGGTTGAGCCGTATGACATCCTGTTTGTCGAGGGGCACGGCTGCGCGGTTGTGCTCAAACTTGCCAAAACCACCCTTCTTGATCACCGCGTCGAAATATAGATCGGACTCGGCGCGAGGGAAGTTCTCCACAGTTACCGGGGTGCAGTCGTGGCATGCCGGAGGTTCCGGAGTGGGAGCCGGAGATGTCTCGGCAACGGCTGGAGGAGCGGGAGCGGGGGTCTCGGCACCTTTGCATCCGATAAATGATGCTAATGCCGCTGCGAGGGTGAAAACGGTCACGATCTGATATCTGGGACTGGGCATGAGGTTTCTCCAAGTCAAGAGGTGTTTGGTGTTCAGTTCGTCTTCTCGATATCGGTCATCGTCCAGGTCTTGTCGAAGAGCGGCTTGTCGGGGCCCTTAC
>DATDHL010000194.1:0-5071 GCA_036521575.1 Edaphobacter sp.
CGGCTGGCATGGCGGACAGGATGGAACGTGTCTTTCGTGCCGGCGTGGAGATTTTCGCAATTGCCAGAACGTGAAGATTCCGGGCATCAGCTATGACGGGGGATACGCGCAGTACGTGGTGGTTCCTGTGGAGGCAGTGGCTGCGCTACCGGAGGGTCTAAGTGATGTCGACGCAGCGCCTCTGCTTTGCGCCGGACTTACCACCTTCAACTCGCTGCGGCATAGCGGTGCGCTCCCAGGGGACCTGGTTGCGGTGCAGGGTATCGGCGGTCTGGGTCACCTCGGTGTTCAATTTGCGAACAAGTTTGGTTATAAGGTCGCGGCCATTGGGCGGGGGCCCGAAAACGCGGCGCTGGCGAAGAAACTTGGCGCTCATGTGTACATCGATAGCAAAGCGACGAAGGCTGCAGAGGAGTTGCAGAAGCTGGGCGGGGCCCGTGTGATTCTGGCGACAGCTCCAAGCTCGAAGGCAATGTCCGAGTTGATCGATGGTCTAGGGCCGAACGGCAAGCTCGTGGTCGTGGGTGTGGCGTTTGATCCGATTGAAGTTGCTCCGGTACAGCTCATTACGGGAGTTCGAAGTATTCAAGGCTGGATGGCGGGAATACCAACAGATTCCGAAGACACACTTCGCTGCGCGGAACTGACTGGTGTGCGCGCCATGATTGAGACCTACCCGCTGGAAAAAGCAGCCGAGGCTTACGCTCGGATGCTGAGCGGCAAGGCAGAGTTCCGCGTGGTTCTGACGATGTGACAGCCACGCGGTCTGCTCGGTGTGGATTTGACTTTGTTGTTAGCCGTGCTTTTCCCCATCGGCGGCGGCTTTTGTCTTCTTGGCTGCGACCCATCCGGATTTGTTGTTCAGCAAGCTAGCGGGAATTAGCCCTTGCCTCAAGACCCAGGAGGTATCGATGAAAGCATTGATCTTTCGCGAAACCGGTGAACCGAAGAGCGTATTGGAACTGGCAGAGGTCCCGACTCCGCCTTTGGCCCCTGGCGAAGCGCTCGTCCGAGTGCTGCTGAGCCCGATCAACGCATCTGATCTGCACATGGTGCGCGGGCGCTATGGCTATCAGCCGGAGTTGCCGGCCAGCCCGGGCATTGAAGGCGTCGGGATTGTGGAGGCCGTAGGTCCGGGCGTGCAAGGTCCGATGGTTGGAACTCGCGTAGTTTTCGTTGACACGTGGAACACCTGGCGCGAGCAGATCGTGTGCCCAGCGGACAAACTCGTGCCCGTTCCTGACGGCCTGGACGATACGGCCGCCGCCGCTTCCTACATCAATCCTTTGACGGCATGGGCATTGACCCTATCAACGCACAAACTCAAGGAGGGCGACTGGCTCCTGCAGACGGCGGCTGCATCCAGCGTGGGGAAGTTCGTGCTTCAACTGGCCCAGAAGTATCGATTCAAGACAATTAACGTCATCCGGCGGCGCGAGCAGGAGTCAATCATTCGCAACCTCGGAGGCAATGAGGTCATCTGCACAGCCGACGAGGATCTGAGGGTACGCCTGCAGGATTTGACCGCGGGTAAGGGCGTTGAACGAGCGATTGACTGCGTTGCGGGGGAACTTGGCGCCGAGATTACCCGCAACCTTGCTCCAGGTGGAACCATGCTTGTGTATGGAGCCCTTTCCAGTCATCGGCAGACGGACCCTGCGAAATTCGTCATGCCGCTCTTCGCTCCGCGTTTGATTTATTCGACAGCGACGGTTCGCGGGTGGTGGCTTCCGCGTTGGGTGCCTTCCCAGTCGCTCACTGAAGTGCGAGCTGCGACGAGCGATCTCCTCACCATGTTGTCGAACGGAGCACTTACGCCGCCAGCGATTGTGCGGTATCCACTTAAGGACTTCCAAGAGGCGATACGCCTGGCCGATGGTGAGGCAGGACAGGAAAAGGTCTTGCTAGACTTCTCCGAATAATCTGTCGAGGGTCCCTTGATAACGTGTCCAACTCGCTGCAACAGCATGTGAACAGGACAACGGGTCCAACTCGCTATTTCTTGCTCGATTGGTCTTTGTTTTTCTTGGCTGCTACCCAGCCGGTTTTGTTGGTTTGGCGGCTGCGGGCGAGGGCGAGGGCTCCGGAGGGGACGTCTTCGGTGATGCAGCTTCCGGCGGCGATGTAGGAATCGGACTCGATGGTGAGGGGGGCTACGAGGGAGGAGTCGGAGCCGATGAAGACGTTGTCGCCGATGGTGGTGGGGTATTTGTGGACGCCGTCGTAGTTGCAGGTGATGGTTCCTGCGCCGATGTTGGTTCCTGCGCCGATGGTGGCGTTGCCGAGGTAGGTGAGGTGGTTGGCCTTGGAACCTTTGCCCATGGTGATCTTTTTGGTCTCTACGAAGTTACCGAGGCGGGCGTTTTCGCCGATGTGGCTTTCGGGGCGGAGGTGGGCGTAGGGGCCGAGGATGGCTCCGTCGGCGATGGTGGAGGCGTCGGTGATGCAGCCGTTGCGGATTGTGACGTTGTTACCAAGGGTGGTGTCCTGGAGAACGGAGAAGGAGCGGATGCGGCAGTCGGCGCCGATACGGGTGTTGCCGAGGAGCTGGACGAAGGGCTCGATGACGGTATCGGGTTCGATGGTGACCTCGGAGTCGATGACGCAGGTCTCGGGGCGGTAGATGGTGACGCCGGAGGCCATGAGGCGGCGGGCGGTGGCGCGGCGCATGGCGGTGTCGAGGTGCATCATCTCGACGATGGTGTTGGCTCCGAGGACCTCGTCGACGTGGTCGGCCTGGAGGGCTACGACGCGCTGGCCGTCGGCTACGAGCATGGCGGCGACGTCGGTGAGGTAGAACTCGCCGTGGGTGTTGTTGGTTGAGAGGGCGTCGAGCTTCGAGAAGAGGGCATGGGTGTTGAAGCAGTAGATGCCGGAGTTGATCTCGGGAGTGGAGAGCTGTTCGGGCGTGAGGGATTTTTGCTCGACGATGGCGGTGACCTCGGGGCCGGCTTCCTGATTGGGACCTGCGGGCGTGCGGCGGAGGACGCGGCCGTATCCAGTGGGATTGGAGGGGACGGCGGTGAGGATGGTCATGGCGGCGTGTTCGGCCAAGTGGAGGTCGCGGATGGCGCGGAGGGTTTCGGGTCGGATGAGGGGAACGTCGCCGGAGAGGACTAATAGGTTTTGGGGGATGTGCTCGGGGATAGGCGCGCCGGAGAGGGCGAAGTCGGCCTTGAGCATCTGGAGGGCGTGGCCGGTGCCTAACTGCTGCTCCTGGAGGACGAACTGAACGCCGGTGGAGGCGACGGTGGCACGGACGCGGTCGGCTTCGTGGCCGATGATGCAGTAGATGTGCTCGGCGGGGACGAGGGATTTGGCGGCGGCGATGACGTGGAGGAGGAGTGCTCGGCCGCCGATCTCGTGGAGGACTTTGGGGTGCTTGCTCTTAAGGCGAGTGCCTTTTCCGGCGGCCATAATGGCGATGGCGAAGTCTGGGGTTTGCATACAGAGATATGGTCTCACGATGAGAGGGTGTGGGGGATGGTACGAAGGGTGCAGGGTCGGGTGGGGTAGGAAGACGGCTTGCGTTTTCGTCCGAATGATCCGCTCACGCGATAAGAGTGCCTGAATGGGGCGTTCGATGTCGTGCGGATCATTTGTGTAAGGACGGCTCTTTCTGTGTGTTGTTCGTGAATCTGACGTTGGGCATATCCCTTTTTCAAGGAAGACAAGTTGATGAAGATAAAAGTTGCAGCTCTAACTGTCCTTGTGGTCTCAGCCGTGTCGGTTCTCGCAGTGAGCCAGGTAGCTCAGGCGGGGGTTCGCGTCGGGGGATCGTCTTTACGTGCCAACGGGCAGATCGCCGAAGGCTATCAATATAGCGGACCGTGTTCGGTGGACCTGAAGTTTGGCTGGGGTGTGATTGCCGATTGCCTCGTCGCCCACGGCCATGACCTATACATTTCTCGCAGCGATGGTGGCCATTCTTCTACGTCCAGGACCGTCGACTTATCGCAGCCGAACCGCTCTATGCCGATCTACGACGATTGGCGTCTTGGAGCGAACACACCGCAGTTCAGAAACTACAGGGGCTGGGTACAGATCGACATCATGTCTCCCAATGCAGTTGCGCAGAAGATTCCGTTCACCATTCACTGCCAGTAGTCGGTGTGACTGAGGTATCGCACAAAAGCAAAAGGGCGAGCTCCCTTTCGAGATCTCGCCCCTGCTTTCCGATTTTTCGAAGATCTGGTTCGGGGTCCAGATCACACCGATCGTCACTCCGGCGTCCTTCGGAGCCTGCGAACTTGCGCCCGCCGCCTCCCGCTCTCTTCCGTCATTCCATTCGCTGTAAGAGCTTTCTCGTGCCATCCATCCGCAGCCAGTTTCCTGAGTGCTTCTGTGAGTTCCGTTGCCGGTCCTCGCGAGTCTCGTTCCTGGTTCCCTTGCGGGTTCCGCTTCCGATTCTCCTGATGGCTCTTGTCTTCTCTCTCCTTCTGGAAGATCTCTCTTCCGTTGAGTTGAATAGTACGCCGGATCTTCGGGAATGCAAGAGGGTGTAAAGCCTTTATTTGTGTGGAAATAGCGCATTTTCTGTGGAAATGCGACCTAAGTGAATGTGTCAGGAAGTTTGCGAGGTGCGGACTCCCAGACTGCTTTGCAGTTGCTTGCGATAGCTCCTGCTTAAGCGGAGGCTGGTGCCGTTTTCGAGCAGCACCTCGTACTCGCCGTCTTCGTTGAGCTTCAGGCCATGGACGCGATCGAGGTTGACGATGGTGGAACGATGGATGCGGCAAAAGATGGCAGGATCAAGATCGTGTTCGAGTTCAGATATGCTGCGGCGCAACATGTGTGTACGCTGGCCGACGTGAAGGCATGCGTAGTAGTCGGCGGCTTCGATCCAATCGATCTCGGAGATGCGGAGGAAGGAGACGCGCCCGGCGCTCTTGATGACGATGCGGTCCAGCTTCGTTGGATGATCTTTGCTGAGTTTGATTCTTTGTTTCGCGCGGTCGAGGGCCAGGTCGAATCGAGCGTTGTCGAATGGCTTCAAGAGGTAATCGAGCGCTCCGGCCTCGAAGGCGCGAAGGGCGTACTGGTCGTAGGCGGTTACGAAGACGATTGCGGG
>DATDHL010000195.1:0-6352 GCA_036521575.1 Edaphobacter sp.
GACTTTGACAGGATTGTTGTGGACAGCAAAAGCCCCAGGACGAAACCCTGGGGCCTTTTGGTTGAGGGATGGTTAGAACTGGATACGTGCGTGGAGCTGCGCGGAACGGCGACCATTAGCCTGTGTCCCGGAGACCTGGCCGAAGCTGGTGACGGTTGGGCTCCATACCGTGCTGGCTACTGTGAACTGGGTGTGGTTAGTGACGTTGTAGAGATCAGCCTGGAGATTCAGCCTTGACGATTCTCCGAGATGAAGGGCGAAGCTGCGACGTAGGCTGAGATCGAGGTTGTAGTTGCCGGGACCGTAGATGTTATACGGAGCGGTACGTGGATTGTTGCCGAAGGTGTAAGCAGGCGCATAGACAAACGCGCTTGAATTGACGAAATAGGAGCCGGGATTCGTGATGTCCTTGTAGTTGGTACGCGTCACTCCGCGCCCCCAACTGCCGTTGATACGGGCTGGGCCAGCGAAGGAGGGATTGTAGCTGGGCATGCAGGTGATCTGCGCCGGGTTGGTATTGCAGGTCGCTCCTGTGATGGCGAGTGGCGAACCGGAGTAGGCCTGGTAGATGGTGGACAACTTGTATCCGCCAAGGATTGCACGCTCCCATCCGCTGTTGTTGAGCACGGTGCGGCCGAAGGGCATATCCCATACGCCTGTGACGACTATGTGCTGTGGCTGGTTGCTGGTGGATACGCTGCGCTCGATGGAGTCGGCCTTGTGGAACTGTCCATCGCCGGAGAATGCAGCCGGGATATCGTATCCGGTGCGGAAGGTGCCTCCATCGTCAATGGAGCGCGACCATGTGTAGTTGGCCATGAAGGTGAGTCCATGGGTGGCGCGCATGTTGAGGGTCACTTGGAGTGCGTGGTAGTTAGAGTTGGAGACGTAAGCGAACTGATCGGTGACACCTTGGAACGGGAACGGCCGCAGAGCTACGTTGAGCTGCTGCCCTGTGGTAAAGCCTGATGGGCAGGTAAGGCCGTTCGTCGCGCATTGCGATGTACCAGCCGAGTTTAGAGTTCCTTGCAGATACAGATACTTGGGATCGAGCTGGTTT
Source organism: Edaphobacter sp. (assembly GCA_036521575.1). Lineage (GTDB taxonomy): Bacteria > Acidobacteriota > Terriglobia > Terriglobales > Acidobacteriaceae > Edaphobacter. The sequence goes on from DATDHL010000195.1 coordinate 1,061, forward strand.
GCCCAGAAGCCGCGAGCGTTGCTGGCATCAGCGGGAAGGAAGTGTCCCTGCGATCCCACGTAGGTCATGCTCGAAGTAAGGGTGTTGGTCCACTGGCGCTGGAAGCCGAAGCTCCAGTTGATGTACTCCGGAGAGCGGCCACCTAGATATGGATCGTAGTAGCTGACGGTAGACGGCGTGGCCGTAGTATAGCCGGGGGTCGTCGTGAAGCTTGTTCCAAAGGCCGGACCTGAAGCGCGACCTGCGGCAGGTGCAAAGGACGGGAACGCGTTGTTCGTCCCGTTGAGCGGGAAGGTGGATAGCAGTTGGCCGTTAGCAGAGAAGCTTGGGCTGGCCGCGAAGCCAAGGGAGTTGCCGGCCACTCCAGCGGTGGAACCACCGCCTCCAACGGCGTTGCCGTGGGTGAACATGATGCCGTAGCTGGAGCGGATGACGGTCTTTGAATCGACCTGATAGGCGAGGCCGATACGCGGGCCAAAGTTCTTAAAGTAGTTATTGACCGGGGTGCGGCAGTTGCAGGTACCAGATCCGGTGCCGGCAAACTGCAGCGCTCCATTGGTGCCGGTGACGGGGTTAGCCAGAGTGGGGCTGAAGAAGCTCATGTTGTCGTGCGCGTCGAGGAGCGTGGGGAAGTAGTCCCAGCGAAGGCCGAGGTCGAGGGTGAGCTTTTCGTTGACCTTCCAGTTGTCCTGAACGTAGGGAGAGATGGCACGGAAGCGCGAATTGAACTGCTGCACGAGATTCTGAGTGAGACTGCCTTTGTCGATCTGGCCGATGAGGAAGCTGGCGTAGGAGTAACCGGTATTTGCTACAGCTGCGAACGTTCCGTTGAGGCCCGCGGTTTCGGTAACTGCATTGGCCATGGTCAGCGGGCTTGAACCACCGGTGTTCGGCGTGACGTTGTACTGCAGCCAGGCGATCTGTCCACCGAAGGTAAACGAGTGCTTGCCAACGTTCCACTGAACGTTGTTGAGCAAGGTGTAGTTCTCGGCGAGGGTGATATTCGGGCCCTGGCCGGCCCAGTTGGTTGGCGCGTTGGTTCCGGCGAAGGTGACTATCGGGAAGGCCTGGGAGGCAGGCCCGGCTGGCAGGCCTGTTAGACCCTGGGCCGATGCGGCATATTGGGGGACTTGATTGGATTGGAAAGTAGGACCGTTGTAACGGGCGTATCCCCATTTGAATTGATTGATGACATGCGGCGAGAAGATATGGGTCTCCTCGATAACGCCTACAATTGTCTTAGGAGCGAAGACCTGACCGTAGTTATACGGGACAGGGCCGACGTTACGACCCGCGGTCGTTTGGCCAACAGGGTTGGAGCTTGCCTGACGGCCAATGGCTGCCACAAGCGTAAGTGTGTCCTTCGAGGTGAAGGCGTAGTCGATGCGGTTGGTCGTCGACCAGTTCGTCAGGCCGGTAGCGTTAGCGGAGTTGAAGTTATTCTGCGCCGACGTGCCAATACCCGACGGGAGATAGCTCTGGAGCTTGAGGGCAACCGCCGAGAATTCGCTCGCAGGGATGACATCCTCACAGGCGTGGGTCGATGGGCAAAGCGATACCTGCGCAGAACCAGGAGTGGATCCGTGGGTGAACCCGTAGCGATAGCGGCAAGGCTTCCCATTAAAAGCCGTGCAATCCGTCTGGGTATAGGGATCGAAGATACCGCCGCTGACCAGACCCTTGAAGTTACCTGCCTGCTGGGCAGCCGTAGGGAAGGTAAGAGAGGTAGGGGTTTGGCTGGAGTAGCGGAAGCCGTTGTAATTGCCGAAGAAGAAGAGCTTGTCCTTCAACGAGCCGACAGGGACTAGGGGGCCGCTAAGTGCGATGCCGTACTCGTTGCTGTGCTCGGTTGGCTTGGCCACTACGCCAGTTACCGGGTTTGCGACAGCGCCGAAGAAGCCCCAGGTGTCGAGGGCCGTGTTGCGGAAGAAGTAGTAGACGCTTCCGTGATACTTGCTACCGCCCTGCTTGATGGCGTAGTTCTGGATTCCCTGGCCTTCGTAGATCGCCGAGTAACCGGCGGTCTGTACCTGGAACTGGTCGACGGCATCGACGGAGATGGCTGTCCAGACGAAGCGTGGATCGCCATTGCCTCCAGCGCGCACAAAGGGGATACCGTCGATATACACCGCTGTGACAGCACCGCGGCTGCCCGATCCGTTGACGATTCCGGTGTTGGTAGTGGCGTTGCCGTTGGTATTGTTGCCCTGCACACCCGGCATGAGGAAGGCGAAGTCAGTGGCGCGGCGCTGGTCGGGCTGGCCATAGGCTCCCATCTGGATTGGCAGCGCGGAGTACACGTCGTTCTCCATGGTCGCACCCAGAGTGGCGTTACTGGTCTCGAGCTGGGGAGGAGCGGCGGAAACAGTAACGGTCTCGGATTCAGCACCGAGCCTCAGGCTGACATTCACGTTAGCGACTTCGAGCGCATTGACGTGGATGTTCTCCTGCGTGGTGGTTGAAAGGCCTGTAGCGGAGACGGAAAGCGAGTAGATATCCGGATCGAGCGCGGAGACGCTGAAGTCACCGGAGGACGAGCTTTTGGTTGTGAACTTGAGGCCGCGACTCGTCGATGTTGCGACCACCGTGGCATTGGGAACGACTGCGCCGGAGGGGTCGGTGACTGTTCCCCTGATTTCGCCTTTACCAGCGAGTTGGGCGCTGACGGGGGTGGCACTGATCAGGACGGCGGCAAGGAGAACCAGCAGACTTGGGAGCAAACTGCGAAACAGACCTTTTTCTTCGCCTTTGCCGGAGTGGGACATGGTTAGTCGATTGTTGTTGAGCATCATCTGTAACCTCTCGAGATTTCTACGGGTAAAACTGTTTTTTTATGTGTGTGTCTGAGCACTTTTTATCGCGATTAAGGATTTATGGTCAGACCACTTATTTGCGATTGCAAGATTCCGCTTTTACAACGACGTCTGTCAAGGGGTGGATGGAAATTTTTTTTCGCCGCGGCTTTTAGGTAATCTCTGCAATTGATGGGAGAATTGCTCGATTATGGGTCGCAGCATTGTAGGAGTATCGTGGGCGGGACACGAAGAATCAGAGGGAGTTATTGGTTGTACCTCATTTTTAGAGGCCAAGAAACTCCTTGTTCTGAAGTGCTCCGTATGAAGCTGGCTTGTCAGGGGGTCTGGGGTGGACCGATGCGGGGAGTTCTGACGGGTACGGCGAGGCCGATGTACTCAGTGAGGCTATTGCTGCCGAAGTTGGTGACCCAAAGGTTGCCGCTGGCGTCGATGGCGATGGCGAAGGCCTCGAGGAGCTTGACGGCGGGAGTCGAGACGGAGGCCGGCGAGAGCACTGCGTCGGGGGCCCAGCCGGTGGCCGGTGACAAGTCCGCGCCGGGATTGCTGGAGGACGATCCTGCTAGTTGGGTGAGGGCTGTGCTGCGGTAGTTGGCGATCCAAACGGTGCCCGCTCCGTCGATGGCGATGCCCTGGGGATGGTCGAGGCCTCCGCCGGTGTAGCCGTTGGAGAAAACGGTGCCGGTGCCGGAAACCTGGCTAACGCTGTCGCCGGCGTAGTTTGCGGCCCAGATGTAGCCGCGCTGGTCGATGGCGAGACCGTTGGGGCTGTTGCAGCAGGAAACGGGGAGGTTCTGGGTGCCGTCGGAGGAGATACGGGTGATGAAACTGTCATTCTGGTCACCAATCCAGGCGTTGTGGTTGGCGTCGACGACGATGGCGGCGGGGAAGGCGAAGGAGGGGGCGAAGAGACCTGTATCACCGGAAAGGACCTGCCCGGTGCTGGAGTATTGCGTGAGGTGGGCGTTGCCGTAGTTGACGACCCAGGCGGTCCCGTTGGGGTCGATGGAGACGGCGATGGGGTAGAACAGGCCGCCGGTGGAGTACCCGGTTGAGCCTGAGATGGACTGCCCGTTGGAGTTAAGGACGCTTACTGCGCCAAGTCCGCGGTTGAGGTTGGAAGGGCTCTGTTCGTACGGGATCCAGACGTTGTCGCTGACGTCGATGGCGAGACCGTAGGAGCTGCTAAGGCCACTAGCCAGAATCCCGGCAGGAAAGATGGGAGTACCGGTTGGCGAGAATTTGGACACAACGCCGACGGTGCCAGTGGAGTCGATGTAGTTGGACACCCAGACGTTTCCCATGGAATCGATGCCGAGGCCTCCGGGTTCGAAGAGTCCTCCACCAGTGTAGGAGACGAAGAGCGTCCAGTCCGAGGGCGCTGTGGCAAGCGCAGGGGTAAAGGCTGTGCTGGTTCTGGATTGCTGATAGAATGCCGTGACGTTTGTGCCAGGATTGCGGACGAGGTTCAATGCAGCGTCAAAGGTGTTGGCAGGAGCAGAAGCCCCGGCGGGCGTTGATGCCGTGAAGAGGCTGCTGCAGGGACTCAGATCGATGGTCGCCGCAGTGCAGGTATTGAGCAGGTTGGCGAGAGTATTGACCTTCGCCGCGGGCGAGGCTGCTCCGCTGGGAAAGGACGTTCCGGGAGATGTGCCCGTGGTGAGGTTAGCGAGGTTGGTGACAGTGGCGACAGCGTTGATCAAACCCTGCGTGTTGCTCGATGAGGCGCCGAGGCTGGCTCCCGAGGCCAGAAACTGCGAGAGGCCCCAGACAGTGGCGGCCGTGGTGACTTCGTTCAGGATGAGCTGCGTGGAGGTCGCGATCTGGCTGCAAGGACCGACGACCGTGGCAAGCGTGATGGCGGTGTTCGATGTGGAGGAGGTTCCGACCTTGCCGCCGCGGGCCACGACGTAGAGTTGAGAGGAATTGGTCGGGCAGGAATAGTTTGCGGGAACCGTAAAGGCTCCAGTGGCATCGGTGGTCAGTGCTGTCGTCAGGAGAGCTGTAGGCGTAGATCCGTTGCCGGTGGTTCCAGCAGCGTAGACCTGGATGGCGGCTTCTGCGATGGGCTGTGACCCAGCCATTACTTTGCCGCTGAAGGCGATGCCTGGGTTAGCAGGTGGCGTCGGCATGGTTGGCGTTGTCGGCGCGCTTGGAGGGGTTGGGAGCGTCGGAGACGTCGCGGAGATTCCCGTGGCGCAGCCTGTAGGAATCACCAAGGAGATGCCAGCAACGATTATGGCGAGTAAGTAAAAAAAGCTACGCGAGTTGGAGTTCACTGGAAGTAAAGATACCAAGCGGGTGAGCCTCTATTGGCGACGGTAAGGCCGAGTGAGGGCATTGAGGTCAACCGAGGCGAGGAAGGCGCTGAGGGCAGCAGACATTTGCTGGCGAGCATAATCGGCAGGGAGCGAGTCGTCGCCGATTTCTGTGCGAAGCATGATGGGAATGGGGCGCTGGGGATCCTGGGTAAGGAGAG
>DATDHL010000196.1:0-7761 GCA_036521575.1 Edaphobacter sp.
GCTCGCAGGCGCCGCCGAATGGCGTTCACGTCGGGAGACTTGGGTATGGTGAAAACTATAGCCTAGTTTCCGTGAGGTATCATCAGTGACTAGAAATGATTCACCTAGAGGATGAAAGCCCTCATCATCTCGATTCTGGCATTGCTCTCGTGGACATCTGAGCCGACGCTTGACGCTTCCTGTCAGACAGGCGCCGCAGACGGCATCGTAGAAAAGGCAGTCAAAGAAGGAAACAGCCTAAGCAATACCGGCCGCGATGAAGAGGCTATGGCGAGCTTTGAGAGGGCGCTTGCTCTCGAATCAAAAAATATTGAGGCTAGGCGCGGAGAGGTTGACTCCGCTATAAAACTGGCACTGAAGGCACGAAAGGCTGGCGATATGGATGGAGCACTGGTTTATCTCGCGCGGGCTCGCAAGAGTGTTCCGAACAATCCAACGCTGTTGCTTGATTTCGGTGTGCAGGCCGATTTGCTCAAACTTTACCGCGATGCAGATGAGGCATTAACGCAGGCGCTTGCGATGCGCCCAGATGATCCTCAAATCATCTATGCCATGGGACGTGTGAAGCTTGATGAGCAACGACTGCCGGAGGCTGAGCAGTATCTTCGAAAATACATTGCCTTTCAACCAAATGATCCTACGGCCCATTATGGATTAGGACATATTTTGCGTCTCACGCTGAAGGACGAGGAGGCGCAGGCCGAGCTACACCAGTCCATCAAGCTGCAGCCAGCCCAGACCGAGTCGTACTACGAGCTTGGCATCATCGCCGCGGAGCACGACGCGGAAGATGAGGCTGTCAGCCAGTTCCAGATAGTAACGAAGCGTAATCCCGAACACGGGGGTGCGCTCGCCGGCCTCGGGATGATCGCCTATAAGAGAAAGAACTACATCGAGGCGGTGGAGCTTCTGAAGCACTCTATCCGGAGCGCGCCGGACTACGTTGAAGCGCATCGCTACCTTGGGATGGCACTAGCCAAGCTTGGGCGCAACGCCGAGTCGGCACAGCAACTCGCAATAGCGGATGAGCTGGCGAAAGAGCAGACACGCCTGCAGCATGGATTCGTTTTAGAAAAGTAAACACTTCAATCGCACTGATTCAAGATGTTGGAGCCGAAGCTTATTGCAGCGGAATCTCGATCATCGTGACGCTGGCTGCAGGAAACTTGTGAGTGTATCCGGGCTGAAGGGGTTCGGTCTGCAAGACAGGCTTCACTCTCTCTGGTTCTTCCTCATCGTTTTCTATGAGAATGTTATCGGCAGCGACGGTCGTCACTTTGGCTGTTCCTTCCTTTACCCCAATGTCGGCGAAGTCGAGGGTAGCGAGCAGCGATTTAGTGAGGTTTCGGTTGACGCAGAGGAGAACAAGTGAACGTCCGTTTTCCGATTCTGCCGCGACTAGATCGAGGTAAGGTACGTCCGCAATCTCTGGCAGGCGATTAATACCGCGGGTGACGGAGTAGGTGGGGGTGCTGGATTCAACTTTAAGCAGAGTATGCGGATGTGCGGTGGCATAGGCACGTAGTACCCAGTAGGCGGGCGCACCGAAGACCTGTCCACGTTTGCGCCAGATTCCGCCAAACTCGATAATCCCGGTCATGTTGGATATAGGTATGATGTCTGAATTACGCAGCACCATGTTGAGAAAGCCCGCAGCAAAAAGAGCTCCTCCCATATTTGCAAAGTTAGGCGCGGTGTGGCTGTTCGAGACCATAAGCCACTCCGTGAATGCGGTATTGACGCGGTCGCGATGCGGACTTTGCTGGATCTGATCGTGAATCGCGTGCATTTGCTTTTCGAGACCGATAGGAAGCGCAAGGCTTGCTAAGGCGCGGAACTCAGCCGAAGGACGACGCAGTTGAACGTCATCGGTGACGACGAAATGGGTGGACAAGAAGTCAAAGGTCCCCGGCGGATTGGTGAGCTGAACTGCATTCCATTCGGTGAAGTGGTCTGCGTCGGCGCCAGTATCAATGAACCTGGCGCGAGGATCAATCTTGTGCACGGCTTCACTGACACTGCGGGTGACCTCTGCAACGCGGCCCTGCGTGGGGTAACCCACCTGAAAATCTCCCCATAGTTCATTACCCAACTCCCAGAGGAGCCCTCCTTTGTGATCGCCCCAGTGCTGGTTGACGTACCGTACCCATTCGGCTGCTTTCTGGGGTGTATCCGTGCCGAGGTTGAGTGCGATCTGTGGCTGAGCATTGATGAGGTGGCAGAAGGTAAGGAACTCGTCGGTCCCGAAGGTGTTGTACTCCGGTATTCCCCAGGAGACATTGATCTTGCTAACACGTTTATCACGCGGACCAATGCCATCGTGCCAGTCGTACGCCGAGGTGAAGTTGCCGCCAAATCGCACAAGTGGAGAGTTCAGGTCCCGAGCCATTGCGATCATGTCGGGATCCATGCCTTCGATGTTGTCGGCAGGTGTGAGCGAAGCTTGATCCAGGAGCACACGCGCATCATCGCCGAGGGCGATGACGAAATCCGCAGGTTCAAGAGCAGCGACTTGCCCTTCTTTGAGCGTGAGTTGGAAGGAGTATTTCGTCCAGGTAGTAGCCCCGGCGTCGAGATCAGCGGTGGTGAGAATAAGATCAGGATGACCATGAACTCGAATCGAGACAGAGACCTTGGCGGGCCCTCGTACATGCTTTAGCCACACGCTACCGGTATAAGAGAGCTCTCGTTGCACGGGAAGATACACCATCTGGCGAATGCCGGTCTCTCTGTTCGGCATGGACATTACAAGAAGGGAGCGGCTGGAGTTAGCTGCGTCGCCCCAAATTGGCAGGTAGCGCGCTCCCTGTGCCTCGTCGAGCGGCTCCCAAGGAAGCGGGATCCCGAGCTCGGAGGCGCGGCGAAGCTCCGGCCGAGCGCGGAGCATGTTAACGACATTACCCGCGCTCCATAGGCCATCTTCAAAGCTAGGGTTTTCGATGACATCGGCCCAAAGCCCCCCATACGTGGAATGTCCGATGGGCTCCAGAAAGCTGCCGTACACACTATTGGGGATGGTGCTTGTCTTTGCCGGACGCGTGATGCGGATCTGAATCGGTGTTTGAGAGGGAGAAGTGGTATCGGTAATCTGGGCCTGAAGTCGTGGGGATACGAAAACAACGGGTAAGACAATAATGGCAAGCGCACGAAAGTGAAAGACAGCACGGCTCATTGAAGAGACTCTCCTTGGTTGCGGCGCAGATGCCTTGATCCGGAAATCGAAGGTACGCTACTCAACCGTTTATTGCGATTCGTGAACAGTAGTAGAAACAGCGTCATGAAGAAGACGATAAAGCCACTCCTTAATGACGCTGCCTAGAGATGGGCTGACAATGAAGAACTGAGACCTAACCATCATTGTCAGAATGTGATGCGTGCGGTCAGCTGCATCTGACGGGGTAGATTGATCGTGTTAGTGGGAACGCCGAAAAAATTGTCATACGGTTGCAGATCCGGAGTTGAGAACACATGACGGTTGAATGCATTCAGCAACTCTACCTTGAAGACGAAGTTGACCCTTTCGGTAATGGCCGTCGTTTTGAGAATGCTGAAGTCTTCATTCAGATAGCGATAGTTGCGGACCTCGCCTGTAACACGCGGCACATTGCCGAACTCGAAGTCGCCGTTGTCACAGGTCGCGCAGCTGCCAACTTGCCTGGCTCGTAGGATGCGATTCGGTCCCTGGTTCTGGCTGTAGAGCGCAGGCTCTGTCTGCAGTGCGCTATAGCCGGGGTTTTCGCGACGGAAGAGCCCGTTGAACTGACTATCCACGTTGGGGTCCGGTCCAGCCACTTGCCCACCTGCTCGCAAGTTTCGGAATGGATCGATGTGGCCTTTGCGTCTGGCAGGGCTCAGAAGGCTGGTTCCTTGAAGGCGAGTGAAGGAGATGAAGTTATCCCAGCCAGGAATGCCGTCGGCCCCTCCAAAAGAGGTTGGTTGACCCGACTGGTAGCGCTGCACGCCGCCGACCATAAAGCCACCGACTAGGGCATTCACGAAACCTCCCTGATTAAGAAACCTCTTGTTCTTTCCGAACGGCAGATCATAGAGGTAACTGATGACAAAGGTATTTGGAATGTCCTGAATCGACAAAGACTTCTGGCTCTTTGAGTTGAAAGGGTCCTGTTCCTGGGACACTCCGCCGTTGATTCCGGGAAGTGCAGAATCGGCATTCGTAATCGTGTGAGACCAGGTGTAGGAGGCTTGGAGATTGAGGCCCTGTGAGAAGCGCCGTTCCAAAGTAGCAACAAGCGCATTATAGGAGGAGTGACCTACGTTCTGAAGGCAGCAGTCCGTTGCAATAAAACCATACTGCGGGAAAGGCCGGAGCGCGCGTTGCACATTGCTGTTAAAGGCAGGGAAAGGTTTGGTGACCCCATTCGCGGCAAGGTCATAGTTCAGCAGAGCGTCTCCACGAACGAAGTTCGACTTCGGCATATTGTTGATGTTTTCAATTCCGGACCTTAGATGGGAGCCAGCGGAGCCAATATAGCCAACTGTCATGATCAGGTCCTTTGCAAGCTCTTGCTGAACCTGCAAGTTCCATTGATTAATCTGGCCAGGCCTGCCATACGACGGCTTTATAAAGTTGCCGAAGTTGTTCGGAGCATCGGCATTCCCATTGTCGAGCTGGCCGGGATCTAGATTAATCCCCGCAGTGAAAGCCGGAAGTCCACCGTCGATCTGAAAAGCAGGATCGAAACCGTTCGAACCGAAGGTGGGATTGGCGGTATAGCCAGTCCGCGTATCGCCTCCAAAGTCGGCGTACTGGAGCGGAGCATACAGCGTCGCGAACCCGCCGCGGACGACCAGCCTGCTGTTCCATGAATCTGGCGTATAAGCAAAGCCGACGCGAGGAGCGAAGTCCTTGAACCACGTGTCGGCCCAACGTTTGTTGCAATTGCCGCAGTTGCTGGCAAAGACGAGCGCGCCAGACAGACCGTTCTTGGGATCGATGGCAGTTTGGCTGAAGTTCGAAGTAAAGTTACCGGCTTCGCGCCGCGGCTGATCGATGCTGTAGCGGAGACCAAGATTGAGTACAAGACGGTTGGATATCTTCAGGTCGTCCTGGGCAAAGACCGCCCAGTAGTTCGATATCCAGCGTGCCTGGTGAAAGGGTATCGATACCTGGCCGAAGTCCGCTCCGCCCAGTAGAAGGCTGGCATAACCATTCCCTGTTCCATTCAAGAAGGAGCCCGTCTGTGTTGCCTGGGTCTGACGATTTGTAAAGTTGAACAGCCCGTTCAGCAGCCCTTTGGTGATCGCAGAATATTGCTGATAACGATAGTCGAGACCGAACTTGAAGCTGTGGCGGCCCTTCTGGTAGCTGACCGAGTCGTTGACCCGAATGCCATTGTCTATGTTGTCATCGTTCTGGTTGCGGCTCAGCGAGACGTAGCCGTCGAGGTTGATGCGCGGAAAGCCAGTGCTGATGTTCCCGATGCCAAGCTGAGAAGCGTAGTTGATGCCGGTGTTGGCCGCGATCGATCCATTGATGGAGTTGCTGCGGTTGTAACCGAGGTTGAGATGATTGAGCAGATTTGGGCCGAAGACGTGATCCCAGCCTCCGCGTCCGAAGTGAGTAATGAAGTTCTGGACCTGAGTGATAGGATCCACCGGGAAGGGCAGCGTCAGGTTGGTTGGGCTGTTACGGGTGTTCTGCCGCGAGCTATACGAACCAAAGATCTTATCGGAAGCGCGAATGCTCTCATCGATTCGCACGGTATAGGTCGTGTTTGTGAGTGGAGATGCGCTGGAGAGCGTGTAGTTATTGTTCAACGCGCCAGACGTCGGAGCGGGGTAGTAGGCTGTAATGTTCTGAGCGACCTTGCTGAAGCGCCCCTGCGGGATCTTATTGACCGGGAAAGCGGTGCGGCATCGGATTCCGTTGACGACTTTTTCGGTCACCGGATCAAAGATCTGTCCATTCAGAATCGGCGTGCCATCGCAGGGGTTGATGGAGCCATTGGGCCCTCCAATCAGCCGGTCCGAGAAGTCGCCAGTGCGTTCGGCGAGTGTCGGGACCGTGCTGGTTGTCGTTCCACCTAGTGTTTGTCGGTACTGCTCCCAGGCAAAGAAGAAGAACGATCTATCTCTGCCGTTATATACGTGGGGAATGAATATCGGGCCGCCGAGGGAGCCACCGTAGTCATTTTTCTTGTCTGTGGGACGGTTGAAGGAGGATTGTATGGGGTTACCCACCGACTGGTAAAACGCTTTGTTGCCGTTGTTGAACCAGGTGTTCGCATCGAGAGCTTCATTCTTGAAGATGTTGAACGCGGTGCCGTGGAAGCTGTTGGTTCCGGACTTGGTGACAAAGTTCTCGATGCCTCCGGTGGTGCGGCCGAATTCGGCGGCTGGAGTCGAGGTCGTGACCTTGAACTCAGAGATCGCCTCGACCGAAGGAGCCTCCTCATCGAACGAGGAACCGTTTTCCGAACGTGTCTGACTGGCACCGTCGAGAAGGACCTCATTGCCGAAGTTTTGACCGCCGCCGAGTTTAGAGATAAAGATTCCATTGTTACTGTTCGCTGATCCGGGGCCCGTTGTGCCCGGGATCAGGAAGATGAAGGCTTCCGGCGAACGCATTGCACCCACCCCACCCAGCGCAAGAGGAAGATCGATGATCTGCCGCGTGGTCACTGTGCCGCCAATATCGGAAGACTGCGTCTCGATGGTTGGTGCGTTCGCGGCTACCGTCACCGTCTCGGCTGTGCCGCCGACCGCCAGGTGAATGTCGAACCCGGTGACGCTGCCTACACGCACCTCCACACCGGTGCTGACCGCGGAGCTGAATCCGCTTGCAGTTGCCGTAATGGTATACCGGCCAAGCTCGATCGAGGGGAATCGATAACTGCCCGCGCTCGTTGAGACGGTGTTGTATGTGGTACCTGTCGCCTCGTTTCTAGCCAAGATTTTCGCGCCGGCTATCTGGGCGCCAGATGCATCCACGACATTGCCTGAAAGTTGGCCTTGGTTCGTCTGCGCATCCATAAACACCGAAGCGAACATCAAGATCAGCGCGAGAGGGGCGCGACAACGTAGATATTCGCATAGAACTTGGATAGTTTTCACGGTGCCTCCAAAAGTTTCCAGGACCGTTTGGGTTCTAACTTGTATTCAGTTACATCCCGTGCAGTCCCAATATGAACCCGACCTTGGAAGAACGTGCAATTGATATGCGTTGGCTTCAGTACTCTGTCTTGGTGTAAGCGGTCCCCAGACCGTACAGCGTCGCATCCTACTCACGACCGTTGACAGTTGTCAATCCAAGGGATGAGTTGGAGTTCCCTATATTGGTGGAATCCGTATCGATTCACTTACCTTCAGGACTGGATTGCGTACCATACAACTGCGCGCTCAATTTCAGTTCAGCGTCAGCCTGCTCGATCAGTCCGAGTCGCTTGTAAAGACGACCCAACTGAAAGTGCAGCCGAGAGTTCTGCGGATCGAGTGCAATCGCCGCCTCCAATTGCTCTCGAGCCTGAGAAAGCCGCTCAGTGTAAAGGTAAGCTCGGGCTAGCTCCTCGTGACATTTAGGGTCGTTTGGAGCTAGTCGCACGGCCTGCTCGAGCGTCCCAATCGCATCGCCAGCACGATTCTGCGCGATCAGCAATGTGCCGAAGTTTAGTAATGGCTGCTCATTCGGATGTGTTGCGTCGCGTTGGGCGGTCATCGCGTCTTGGTAGGCGCGAAGAGCATCCGCGACGCGATTTTGCGCTTCATAAGAAAGCCCCAAGTTGTTGAGGGCCTTGACGTCGC
>DATDHL010000197.1:0-1999 GCA_036521575.1 Edaphobacter sp.
AGATTTCTCGTCAAGGACATCCAACCGGTCGATCGCTCCGTAGCGAAGGCTTTTGTCTTGAAGGGCCATGAATGGCAACGCGCATTTACGGCGGAAACCCGCTAAGCATCACTATCTTCTTCGAGTTTGTTCATTTAGATAACGAAATAAGAAGTTATCCACGACGAAAACCTTGTCAAGTGCCAAAGCCAAGTATATTCATGAAAATAAACAAGATATCCGTTGCATATTAATTTCACCCAAACCGCTATACTAGTTATAGAGACTAGGAAGAAAGCCCCGGCAACTGACCGGGGCTTTTCTGTTCTTGCAGCAATCAACACCTAAATCATTTGAATGGAATACTTTGCAAGACCGATATACCTAAAATCAATACTTTACACGGGAAGTCCGGACCTAAGCTCAATGATTCGAAGACTTTAGGACTAAAGTATGGGGGAGGGGTACAGACTTGGAGAATCACCGCCAAACTCCGTTCTCACCACTCGGCCAGCACAATACACTGGAAGCCGCAAGGAGACGCCTTTGACCGATCCCCAATCCACACCACATTCCGACGCCCTCGTCTTCTTCGGAGCCACCGGCGACCTAGCCTACAAAAAGATCTTCCCCGCGCTCCAAGCCATGATCAAGCGAGGCACCCTCACCGTCCCGGTCATCGGTGTCGCCAAAGCTGGCTGGAACCTCGACCAGCTCAAAGCCCGGGCCAAAGACTCACTCACCCAGCACGGAGGCCTCGACCCCGACGCATTCCAAAAGCTCTCCTCACTCCTCCGCTACGTCGACGGTGACTACGCCGACCCCGCGACCTTCACGGAAGTCCGCAAGCAACTCGGCTCTGCCCAACACCCCGCCCACTACCTCGCTATCCCACCCTCGCTCTTCGAAAAAGTAGTCGAGCAGCTCGTCCAATCCGGCTCTGCCAAAGGCGCACGCATGATCGTCGAAAAGCCCTTCGGCCACGATCTAGCCTCCGCCCAGGAACTCAATCGCATCCTCCTCTCCGCATTCCCCGAGTCCTCCATCTTCCGCATCGACCACTACCTCGCCAAAGGCCCCGTCCACAACATCGTCTCCTTCCGCTTCTCAAACACCTTCCTCGAACCCCTCTGGCACCGCGACTTCGTCGAGAGCGTCCAGATCACCATGGCCGAAGACTTCGGCATCCAGGGCCGCGGTTCCTTCTACGACCAGACCGGCGCCATCCGCGACGTCATCCAGAACCACATCTTCCAGATCATGTGCAACATCGCCATGGAGTGCCCCGCCCGCCACGACAGCGAATCCATCCGCGACGAAAAAGTAAAGGTCCTCAAAGCCATCCCGCCCCTCGAAGCCTGCAACCTCGTTCGCGGACAGTTCATCGGCTACCACGACGAAAAAGGCGTTGCCCCGAACTCCACCGTCGAAACCTTCGCTGCCCTCCGCCTCGACATCAAATCCTGGCGCTGGGATGGCGTCCCCTTCTACATCCGCGCCGGCAAAAACCTCCCCACCACCTGCACCGAGCTCATCGCCCGCCTGCGCCGCCCGCCCGCAGCCAACTTCGTCGAACCCGGCCCGCAAAACTACATCCGCATGCGCATCAGCCCCGAGATGACCATCGCCCTTGCCGTCTCCATCACTCCCCCCGATGAACACGGCCCACGCGACCTCGTTGAGTTGGAAGCCTGCCGACACCCCCGCCCCGAAGAGATGGAGGCCTACGAGCGCGTACTCACCGACGCCATGGCCGGCGACGCCACGCTCTTCGCCCGTCAGGACTACGTAGAAGAAGCCTGGCGCATCGTCGACCCCGTCCTCAAAGCCAACACCCCCGTCTACCCCTACGCCCCCCACACCTGGGGCCCCACCGAAGCCGCCCAGCAAACCATCGCCAACGTCACACCTCCCGGAGACTGGCAAGTCCCGCTCCCCGACACCGCCGACGACCTCCACGCCATACCGCAGCCAGCCTGACCGCGACGCATCCTCGCGCCAGCCGTCGACGTCTCACTCT
>DATDHL010000198.1:0-5896 GCA_036521575.1 Edaphobacter sp.
AAGTAGCTCGTAAGTAGTAAGACACTCACACTCCAATCCCCTGCCCGCGCCGCTTCGATTGCTATAAGCTCGACGAAGACTTTTCAGCGAAGCCATGGCAGTCGATACCCAACTCGAGATTCTCGACCTCAGGCATTTTTCTGCGCGCCAGTTGCGCCCTCTACTTGAGACCGAGGCACGCCTCTGGGAACAGCGGCTGCGCTGGAACTACCAGGGCTCGACCGAACTACTGCTGCAATATCTCGACTCACGCATCCTGCCGGGTTTCGTTGCGCTCGACCGCGGACGCGTCTGCGGCTTCACCTTCTGCGTCTACGAGGGACACAAGGCCGTCGTCGGAGATGCCTTCGCAATAGCCGACGATCCATCCGTAGCCCTGAACATCACTCACACCCTGCTGCGCCCGCTGCTCGATCTGCTCCTGCACTCGCCCAACATCAACCGGATCGAGTCGCAGCTTCTCCTCTACAACGCAGGCTCCATCGAAGAGCCTTTCTTCCAGGCCGGCTTCGTGATGCATCCGCGACTCTATATGGAGTACGATTTCCCGCTCGCGAAGCCTTCGACGCCCTCAAACGAGCCCGGCTTTGCTTCCATGCTGCCCTCGCACCTCGAACTCTGCCGATGGTCGCCAGCGCACTACCAGCCAGCCGCGGAGCTGATCCACGAGTCCTACATCGGACACATCGACGCCGACATCAACGATCAATATTGCTCGCTGCACGGCTCGCTCCGCTTTCTCCACAACATCGTCCGCTTCCCCGGCTGCGGTGTCTTCGACGTGGACCAGTCATGGGTTCTGCAGGACAAGCGCAACGGCTCGCTGGCCGGGATGGTACTGTGTTCCCGCGTGGCCGACAACGTCGCTCACATCACGCAGCTCTGCATCGCGACCGCTTATCGCGGCCACCGATTCGGAAGCTCTCTGCTGAGGCACTCCATGAGCCGTCTCGCAACCTCAGGATTCGCCGCCATCACTCTGACCGTAACCGAGGCCAACCGCCAGGCAGTCCAGCTCTACGGGAACCTCGGCTTCTTCACCCGGCACCGTTTCGACGCCATGGTTCTCGATAAAACCTAACGAACAGCCCTACTCGACGTGGTAGTTCGGAGCCTCACGCGTGATGATCACGTCGTGGACATGGCTCTCGCGCAACCCAGCATTCGAGATCCGGATAAACCGCGCCTTCGTCTGCAGATCAGCGATCGTCGCGCAGCCAAGATAACCCATGCCAGAGCGTAGCCCACCAACCAGCTGATAGACCATGCCTTCCAGCGGCCCACGGTGCGGAACGCGGCCTTCGATCCCTTCAGGGACAAACTTGGCAAGCCGGTTCTGCCCAGTGCCCTCACGAGCAGTCAACGACGGCCGCTCCGTGCTGGCTGCGTCCTCCATATCGTCCTTGCCCTGGAAGTATCGCTCCCCCGAGCCCTGCGCCATCGCCGAAAGCGAACCCATACCGCGATACGCCTTGAACGACCGCCCCTGATACAGAATCGTCTCGCCTGGGCTCTCATCCACTCCGGCAAACAGCGACCCCATCATCACCACGCTCGCGCCCGCTGCAATCGCCTTCGTCACATCACCCGAGTACTTGATGCCTCCATCCGCAATCACCGGGACACCATGCTGGCTAGCCGCACGATACGCCTCCGAGATCGCTGTAATCTGCGGCATCCCAGCTCCGGTAACCATGCGCGTCGTGCAGATCGACCCCGGCCCGATCCCGACCTTGATGGCGTCCGCACCCGCTTTGATCAGTGCAAGCGCACCCTCATAAGTCGCAATGTTACCGGCCAGAACAGCGATCTCAGGAAATTTCCTCTTGACCTCCGCAACAGCCTCCAGCACGCGCGAAGAGTGCCCATGTGCGGAATCGATTGCAAGCGCATCAACCCGATTAGCAACCAGCTCTGCCGCACGCTCCAGAAAATCTCCCGTTGCCCCGATGGCCCCAGCCACGCGAAGCCGTCCCTGCCAGTCCTTCGACGCATTGGGATACTTCAGCTTCTTCTGGATGTCCTTGACTGTAATCAGGCCCTTCAACTCGTAGTCGTCGTTGACCACCAGCAACTTCTCCACCCGATGCTGATGCAGAATCTGCTCCGCCTGCTCCAGCGTTGTGCCCACCGGAACCGTAATCAGGTTCTTCTTCGTCATCACCGAATCGATCGGCAGGTCCGTTCGCGAGACAAACCGCAGGTCGCGATTCGTAAGAATCCCCACCAGTTTCTTGTTCTTCGTCACTGGCACGCCCGAGATCTTGTACCGCCGCATCACATCCAGCGCCGCCGCAATCGTCTGCTCCGGCGCAATCGTCACCGGATCGACGATCATGCCGCTCTCAGACCGCTTGACCTTATCGATCTCCCCAGCCTGCTGTTCAATCGAGAGATTGCGGTGCACCACGCCCATACCGCCCTGCTGCGCCATCGCAATGGCCAGGCGCGACTCGGTCACCGTGTCCATGGCGGCCGACATCAGCGGCGTATTAAGAGTGATATCGCGGGTTAGTTGGGTCTGGGTACTTACCTGGGTTGGCACCACATCGCTGTAAGCAGGTACGAGAAGGACATCATCGAATGTAAGGGCTTCGGGAACGGGAATTTCAATCATATTTTTATGGTGGGCGGTTGCCACGGGTTTGATTGATTGTAGAGTTGCGCGGGAGGCAGGGCAAATCTATACTCACTGTCCAATGGCTAACGCCTTTCGGTAGAGTCTTATTGAGCCATTGAAGTCGGGCGGAAATCGGTGTAACATAAGGATTGCAGACGATTTTGTTCCGTCGTACGAGTGGCCGTGAACGTACCGGCAGATTTGGCGGAGGAGATGAGTGGGCCAGCGCCCACTTTTTATTTGCTCCAAAGAACGTTCTGCGCAAGCAGCAAAACGAGTGAATTTACCGTTATGGCAGTGCAGTTAGACTCAATTCGGGCCACGGCAGAGCGCATCGCCGCATCGCACAATCTGGACCTCGTCGACATCGAGTTCCAGGGTGGCGCGAAGTTTCGCACCTTGCGAATCTTCGTCGAAAAGAATGCAGCCGAGCGGGCAAAGCTGGCTTCCCACGCCCAATCCGGCGAGGCGGAAGATCTGCCCAAAGGTGTGCCGGCCGAGATGCTCTCCGGCGTAACCCACGAGGATTGCACAACCTTCGCGCAGGACTTCGGCACCGTCCTCGACGTCGAAGACCTCATCCCCGGCGCCGAGTACACCCTCGAGGTCTCCTCCCCCGGGCTCGAACGCAAGCTGCTGCGCCCCGAGGACTACACGCGGTTCCAGGGCAGCCTGGTCAAGCTGCAGACATTTTCGCCGGTCAACAAAAACCGGCAGTGGCAAGGTCGTTTGACGAAGTTCACGGACGGGGTTCTCACGATCGACCTCTCCGCGGTAAAGCAGAAGGGTAAGGCAAAGAAGGCGGCGACAGAGCAGATCGTCGAGATCGCTCTGGCAAACGTCGAGAAAGCAAACCTGGTAGCGGAGATCTAACAGCTTCGACACGCGACGCGTATAACAACCGGCTCGAGAATATTTTCGAACCGACAATGAAGGAATAAGCGATGGCAAGTGTTTTGTATCAATCAATCGAGATGTTGAGCCGGGACAAAGGCATCGAACCGGAGATAGTGGTTGGCGCCGTTGAGGACGCAATCGCCCTCGCAACCCGCAAGTACTACAAGACGCAGGAGAACATGCGCGCCGAGATGGACCGCGAGACCGGCGAGATTCGCGCCTACGTCTTCAAGACCGTCGTCGAGACCCCCGATCAGCTTGAAGACGAGATCAACCAGATGACCCTCGAACAGGCGCGCGAACTCGCCCCTGAAGTCGAGGTCGGCGGTGAACTCCGCTTCTACAAAGACACCACGCCCCTCGGACGCATCGCCGCACAGATGGCCAAGCAGGTCATCTTCCAGAAGGTCCGCGAGGCCGAGCGCGATACCGTCTTCAACGAATACAACCACCGCGCCGGCGAAGTCCTCACCGCCACCGTCAAGCGCCTCGAGCCCATGGACGTCATCTTCGACCTCGGCAAAGCGGAAGCCCGCATGCCCAAGCGCGAGCAGTCCCGCCTCGAGCAGTTTGCCGTAGGCGAGCGCGTCCGCGTCGTGCTCCTCCGTGTCGACCGCGCCGCCAAGGGACCACAGGTCATCGTCTCCCGCGCCGCGCCTTCTCTCGTCCAGAACCTTTTCCAGAGCGAAGTTCCTGAGATCTACGACGGCACCGTCAGCATCAGGGCAATCGCCCGCGAGGCCGGTGAACGCACCAAAATCGCCGTCATGAGCCGCGACAAGGACGTCGACCCTGTCGGCGCCTGCGTCGGCATGAAGGGCATGCGTGTGCAGTCGATCATCCGCGAACTTCGCGGCGAAAAGATCGACATCATCGAGTTCTCGGAAGAGATCACAACCTTTGCCGAAAAGGCGCTCCAGCCCGCGAAGGTCAGCCGCGTCTCCATCACCGACCTCGGCGAAAAGCAGATCGAAGTCATCGTCGACGACACACAACTCTCGCTCGCCATCGGCAAGAAGGGCCAGAACGTCCGCCTCGCTGCCAAGCTCCTTCAATGGAAGATCGACATCAAGAGCGAAGAGGAGAAGCGCCAGGAGGTCGAGCAGCAGATGCAGGCCATGTCCGGCGGACCGTCAACGCCGATCGAGCAGGTCACCGAGCTCGGCGAATCCGTCCTCGAGAAGCTCATCGCCGCCGGTATCACCACCGTCGAAGCACTCGCCGACATGACCCCCGAGCAGCTCGAAGAGGTCCCCGGCATTGGGGAGAAGACCGTCGAGAAGATCTCCGTTGCCGTACGCCACTACTTCGGCCAGTACGAAGAGGGCGAAGAGCGTCCGGTGGTCGCAGCGGTTGAACCAGAATCTGAGGAATCAGGAGAAATCGCCATGGGAAAGACCCCGGAAGCAATTCTTGAAGAGATCGGAAAAGAAGCAGGCACCCGCCGCGTTGAAGAAGTGCATGACATTTCGACAGAAGATATCGCAGACGCCGAAGAGGAAATCTCGGCCAGCGATGCCTTCAGCGAAGCCGATGCGCGGGAAGAACAAATTGAGTTGGACAACGACGCCGTAGACACCCTGGTCGATGAAGCTCAGGAAGTCTCCGACGAGGGCATCGACACGGACGGACACGATCGTGGCTAGCAAAAGCCACGCAGGACAGCAATCCCGAAGCCGCGAAGACCGCAGTTTCAGGGATAATACATATAACAACGATTCCTACCTCGATGAGGCTGATATGAACAGCTAAGGGCGCAGGGAAGCGAAAAGGGACGGATGAGCAAAGTTCGAATTAACGATCTGGCACGAGAATTGGAAGTAAAGAGCAGGCCCATTCTGGACGCACTCGAAGCAATTGGCGTGACCGGAAAGACCCACTCCAGCTCCATCGAGGCCGACCAGGCAGAGAGGGTACGCGAGTACTTCAGCGGAAACCGAGGCTCGACTGCGAGCAAGCCCGCTGCCGAGACGAAGCCGAAGTTTGACCTCTCCAAGGTGTCCAAGCCCGGCGACGCGCTGAAGGCAATTCTCGAGCGCAAACAGGCCGAAGCAGCCGCCAAAGCCGCTCCGCCGCCTCGTCCGGCTGCGGTCGTCGCACCTCCGGCTCCGGGACACGTCGCCGCGGTGTCGGCCCGTCCTGTCGCAGCCGTAGCTGCCGCACCCGCTTCGTCAATTGCCGCAGCAGCGCCGACAGCGCCTGCACCGCGTCGCATCGTTCCTCTACCTCGTCAGGGCGCAAATATCGTCGCTCCGCCCCAGGCTCCGGCAATTGCCAGCAAGCCGCCGGTCGGCCCGGTCATCGCGCGTCCTCCTGCAGGTGCTCCAGCCTCCGCACACCCGCCCGTTCATGAGCGCCCCGCGGTCGCGGCTGCTCCTG
>DATDHL010000199.1:0-6720 GCA_036521575.1 Edaphobacter sp.
AGGATGGACCTCGACGCCAAATCGCGAACTGTCACCGTCGGAGCCGGAGTCACCTACGGCCAGCTCGCTCCCTACCTCGACTCGCACGGATACGCACTCCACAACTTGGCCTCCCTCCCGCACATCTCCGTCGTCGGAGCCTGCGCCACCGCCACCCATGGCTCCGGCAGCAACAACGGCAACCTCTCCACCGCAGTCTCTGCCATGCAGATCGTCACCGCCGACGGCAGCCTCCACACCATCTCCCACGCGCAAAACCCCGACACCTTCCCCGGCGCGGCCGTCCATCTCGGAGCCCTCGGCGTCACCACCGCCATCACGCTCAATGTCCAGCCCACCTTTCAGGTCGCGCAATCCGTCTACGAAAACCTCTCCTTCGATCACCTCGAGCACCACCTCGACGAAATCTTCCTCAGCGGCTACAGCGTAAGCCTCTTCACCGACTGGCAAAACCACCGCGCCACCCAGGTCTGGATCAAACGCCGCGTCGAGGGCAACACCGCCCCTACCTTCACGCCTGACTTCTTCGGAGCCAACCTCGCCACCCAAAAACTCCACCCCCTCGCCGGACACTCCGCCGAAAACTGCACCGAGCAGCAAGGCATCCCCGGCCCCTGGTACGAGCGCCTCCCCCACTTCCGCATGAACTTCACCCCCTCGAGCGGTGCCGAGCTACAAACCGAATACTTCGTCCCCCGCGACCGCGCCTACCCAGCCATCCTTGCCGTCGAGCAGCTCCGCGACCGCATCACACCCCACCTCTTCATCACCGAGCTCCGCACCATAGCCGCCGACAACCTCTGGCTAAGCACTGCCTACCAGCGCCCCTCCCTGGCCATCCACTTCACTTGGAAACCCGAGTGGCCCGAAGTCCAGAAGGTTCTCCCTCTAATCGAAGAAAAACTAGCTCCCTTTAGCGCTCGCCCCCACTGGGCCAAACTCAACACCATCTCACCCTCAACCATCCAACATCTCTACCCCAAGATGCCCGCCTACAAAGCGCTGCTCAAGCAATACGACCCACAAGGCAAATTCCGCAACCAGTTCATCGACACAGAAATCTTCGGCGCCTGAGCTACCAACGAGACCGTTATTTTATCTGTAGCCCTTTCCCCATGTGTAGTCGTACTTCACGGCGAAGCCGGTGAGGGATGGACCGTTTTTGTGGATGGCTGCTTTGGCAAATTCGAAGGTGAATGAGTTTCGGGAGTTTGGGGAGACGACCAACTCGCTGCCTACGATGAAATTTTGTTGCGAATTGTTTTGATTGACACCGCTAACAGTGGTGTCGCCGCGAAACGAGTATCGCGTATCGAGGGAGGCCCATATGGTGTTGTTGAAGGTGTAGCTGATATGTCCCTCAAGGCCGAGCAGACCTCGCTGCCGCAAGACTTCTACACCACGATAGCGGTTGTTATCTGTGTAGAGATAGGAGTTGGCGTAGGCGTCGAGCACCCAACGCTGCTCGGGACCGAATGGCTTGGAGATGGCAAGTTCGGGTTTGAACGACCACCGATCGGAACCCAGGTTGAGAAGCTTGGTGGGGTCGTATTGGCCGGCGGGCGCGGTAATGGAGAGGCTCAGGCCGATAGAAGTGGTGGTCTCGGCGTTTGCGAATTGCTCCGGGCTGAGCGCCGGGCCTCCCTTGAGCAGTATGGCGGCGCTGTAGCCGGAGTCGCCGGTACCCGTGGTTGATCCACTAATGTCGGTGCCGGCGATGGAGCCGTTAAGGTTGGCGATGGGGACGCTAGCTTCAGCCCAGGCCATGCGATGAAGAAACGAGAAATAGCGCGTATAGTCGATGAGCCCCTGATTGAGATTGAATTTTGCTCCTGAGACGATGAACGAAGTATCGATGGAAGTATTGGAACGGACGTAGGCGTAGGCCAGCTCAAGCTGATTGATCCCCACTGGAGTGTTCTGGTAGTTCCGCGGGTCGGTGAATTGGGCGCAGGCTTGGGTGTGAAGGACAGCTAGAGCGAAGCAGAAGATGAGCAGTCGCTTATCCATGATGGCTTTCGGGGAGACTCGGGTTTAGCAGAGAGCAATGGAAGTGCCGCATCGTGGTGTCCTCGCAGCCAGGAGTAGTTTGATATGGGTCTTCGGAACCGTTACCTCCGTACAATCGTTGGTTGCGCGCTGGTGTTATCGACCAATGGTGGCGCGCAGGAGCACCAGACTACTGAACACACATGGGATTACAGCACGACGCGAGGGCCAAGTCATTGGGGTGATCTTAAACCGGAGTTTGCTCCGTGCAAGAGTGGGCATCGCCAGTCACCTATTGATATCCGCGATCCGGTAAAGGCTGATCTTCCGCCGATTCAGTTTGATTACAAGCTTTCGCCGCTGAATATCGTCGATAACGGCAACACCATCCTGATTACTTACAGCCCAGGGAGCTCC
Organism: Edaphobacter sp.; assembly: GCA_036521575.1. GTDB lineage: Bacteria > Acidobacteriota > Terriglobia > Terriglobales > Acidobacteriaceae > Edaphobacter. The sequence continues at coordinate 2,407 of DATDHL010000199.1, forward strand.
ATCACAGTAGGTGGCAAGAGGTACGAGCTCAAGCAGTCCCACTTTCACAGACCAAGTGAAGGAGAAGATCAACGGCAAGAGCTATGACATGGCGGTTCACCTGGTGCACACGGATGAGAATCATAGACGGGACAGACTATGCTGCATGATGTTAAGCTTCCGTATCATTGAAGGTCACTTGGGGAATGTGGCGGCGTCCAGGTCCTGCTCACGTCAGCAGCATCGGGCAGAATTTGAATTCGCAGCTGAACCCTTGCCGAGAAGGGTTTTCAAGAAAATGAAAATGAGTAGGCCGGCAGCGCAGACAATTACCGGTACTTCTGACCGAGCAAATGCAAAAGACCCCCGCTCGGCCGTGATTTTGTCGGCCCGCAAAAAGGTGCTTAGCCTGGTGTCGGCCGCCAAGCATCTTCTAGAGACTCGGGGAGCAACGTCTGGGCCCGCTTTCTTTTTAGCATCTATCGAACCGACATCCTGGATTCCTCGAATCGTTGTTGTCAGGCATGGAAGCGTGATCCGGGGTATTCTTTACGCCAAAGAAAGAAAAATTGGGATTTGGCCGACCGGTTTGATCTACGCTGACGCAACTCTTGATTCGATGGTGGTGTCTTCCGCCGGAGACGCAACTGAAGTTTTCAAAATCGCCATCGCGCATCTGTTGGAGGACCCGAGGATACAGGGTCTGCGGTTAGTGATCCCGAGCGATCGCCGATTCGACGTTCCCCTGCAGGAGGTTCAATACCGCAACGGTATGGATGAGCATCGTTCCGAGATTCGCCATCATTGCGTTCTCGATCTTCCGGAAAGCTACGAGACGTTTCTTGAAGGCCTCGGAGCGAAAACTCGCCGGAATTTCCGATATTATCGGCGCCGCTTTGAGGCCGCGGGAGGCGAATACGTCTCGGAGATGAAGCTTTCAGATTTCCGAAAGGCCTCGCTTAACCTGCTCCAAAGAGGTCGTATCGGAGCTGAGCGGAAGGGACTGAACCGAGCCCTAAGGATGTTTGAAGCAGTCGATTGCCGGATACTCGCCGGTCTACGCGATGCGAATGGAGAGTGGCTGGCAATTGTCGGCGGCTGGTACGAGGCTGATCGAGCGATCGTTTTCTGCCAAATGAACAATGACACGGAGTATCCGCAGAGGTCGTTAAGCACCGTATTGCGTGGCTATCTGTTCGAATCCTTTATTTCCAAATCGCGGATTGAGAAGGTCTTGTTCTGGGCTGGAATCGGTGGCCCACTTCAGTACCATTGCGAATACCTTCCTGCTGTAGCGGTATATCTTGATCGCCCAACGTTTGTATGGCGAGGGTTCCGCAAAGCTTTTGGCGCGTCGGTCCAATTTCTTCCGGAGCCTCTCGGTAGTCTCGCTCATTGGGTTCAACCCACAACGCTGCCCCGGAAAGCCCGATGATTGGGCGATTCGGCGATAAAGTGATTCACGAACTTCGGAAGCAACTGACCTTCGCACAGGGATACTGGTTTGATCTCACAAGGGGGGTAAGAACCTCCGGCTTCGCATCTTCCGGCTCGTTGACACTCGTGGGGACTAAGAAATCCGGTTTCGACTATCTACCGATCCGGCCTCCTCGCGCCCGGGAGGTGTTGAGGGACCTACCCATCAAGGACCATTTGGAATATGTTTTTGTCGACCTTGGCTCCGGCAAAGGCCGGATGCTGTTCCTGGCCGCTGAATTCCCCTTCTACAGCATAGAAGGGGTTGAATTCGCAGTGGAGCTTCACACGAAAGCTTTGGAGAACATCGCTCGCTGCCGGCGTGTGAGATGGAAGTGCGATCGCATTCGATCCATCAACATTGACGCGGTCGACTATGACTTTCCGTTGCGAAACCTGGTCATCTACCTCTTCAACCCATTTGGAGCAGCGGTGCTAAGGACGGTTCTGGACAATCTGAGCGCGACCCTGAAGGAACATCCACGCCACCTGATTCTCGTGCTCGCATGGCCAGATTTCGCCGACGTGATTGATGGCTTGTCCTGGTTAAGTTGCTGTCGGAGAACGCCTCACTACCACATCTATCAGTCTCACACCACGTAGTAGCCGAAAAGATCCGATAATAACAGGCTCTAGGAAGTTACGGTCACTCCCGAGTGACGGGCAACTCGGAAGTAGGCTGGGTTCTTCCCGGAAACCCTCACCCCGCAGCCAGCGTCCGCAGCACCCCAACATTCCGCGCCTCATCCCCTGGCGAATCCACCGGCGTCTCCGCAATAAAAGCCGCATGAGCAAACCGCTTATCATGCAGCAATCGCCGAAACGCCTCCGCCCCAATCGTCCCTTCGCCGATATGCTCATGCCGATCCAGCTTCGAGCCCATCGCCGCCTTCGCATCATTGCAGTGCCACACCTTCACTGCGTCAAACCCCACCGTCGACTCCACCAGCTTCATCGTCTCGATATACCCATCCGCCGAAACAATGTCATACCCCGCCACATGCACATGGCACGTATCCAGACACACCGCCACTGGAGCACAAGCCTTCAAACACTCCACCAGCTCCGCCACCTGCTCAAGCTTGCCTCCTAACGAGAACTCAGCCCCAGCAGTGTTCTCAATCAAAATCTTGAAATTCTTCCCGCTGAAATCGATCCCATCGATAGCCCGCTCAATCGACTGCGCTGCCAGCGTCAACCCTTGCTCACGCGTCAACCCCTTCCAACTCCCCGGATGCAGCACCAGAAACTCAGCCCCCAGCGCAAGCGCTCGCTCTACCTCCCCACGAAACGCCACCGTCGAGTTCGCCCGCACACTCTCCGTCTGGCTGCATAAATTGATCAGATAGCTGGCATGAATCGCCACCGGCCCCACATCATGCTTTGCCCGCAACTCCTGCATCTTCGCAGCATCCGCAGCCTTCACCGGCGAAGCCTTCCACATCCGCGGGCTAGCCGAAAATATCTGGAACGTATTCGCCCCCGCCTCAACCGCTCGCCCCACCGCAGTCCAAACCCCGCCACCCGTCCCGACATGCACACCAATCCGCTTCTTCGTCATCCCCCAAGCCTACCGCAAACCGCCATGCACTCTTCCCTCTTCCCTAAATGCTATGCTGTTCCCTCCCCCTTCAGGAAAGGACCACCAATGTCCGCACCGCAGAACTTCAAAAATCACGGCCGTTTCGATCCGCCAATGCACTTCTTCGTCTTTCCCGTCCTCATCATAAATTTCATTGTCATGATCACCATCGCCGTCCAACACTGGCATCATCACCGCAATCTCCATCTCTGGTGGATCGTCGTCTCCACCGCCCTCCTTGTCCTCGCCCTGAAGACCCGCATCAACGACCTAAAAGTCCAGGACCGGATCATCCGCCTCGAAGAAAACCTACGCCTCGCATCCCTCCTATCGCCCATCGACCTCGCCCACATCCCCGAGCTCGACATTAAGCAAATCATCGCCCTCCGCTTCTCCCCTGATGCAGAACTCCCAGCCCTCGTCCACAAGACCATCACCCAGGGCCTCGAACCCAAAGCTATCAAGCAAAGTATCGTTAACTGGCGCGCCGACAACCACCGCGTCTAGCGGATCTGCCGTTATTGTCTTATTTTTTCAGATGAAGCCACACCGCCGGGTGACCCATCCTGAGCGCGCCTGATCGCGTGAAGGTTGGGGAGAAAGATGTCTCGCTGGATTGCCCCAAATCCAGTAACAGAAAAAAGGCGGCCCGCAATGACCGCCTTCCTTCACAACAAACCACTCAATACCCAACAGAAAACGAGCCCTTCCGATGCGCCGGTTTCTCCAACTCATCCACCACAGCAATCGCATAATCAGCAAACGAGATCTTGCTCTCGCCTTTGGCATCTGACACGAGCTCCTTCGTCCCCAGCCGGAACGTCCCAGTCCGTTCGCCTGGCACAAAGTAAGCCGCAGGGCTCAGATACGTCCAGTCGATGTCCGAACTCCGCAACACGCCCAGCGCCTTCTCATGCGAAGTAGCAATCGGTAAATACTCCGCCGGCAGATAACCCGACTTGATCAGCGTCACGCCCGAAGCCACCTCCAGTAGGCCAGCCCCGCCAACCACAACCAGCCGCGTCCCACTGGCCTTCTTCACGGCCTCAATCTGCCGCTTCGTCACGTCAATCAGCGCGTCCGTATTGTCCGCAGGCGGCTGATAAGCCGTCACCACAGCATCCGCGCCCTTGATAATCGCCGCAATCGCATCCACATTCGAAAGGTCATCCACCTTCGCCGTCACACCCGGCTTGTCTTTCAACGAATCGACCTTACGAGCCACTCCAGTCACCTTATGACCACGCACAAGCAGTTCCTTCACAATCTCACTACCT
>DATDHL010000200.1:0-10008 GCA_036521575.1 Edaphobacter sp.
GCAGAGAGGGCGAATAGATTGTTCTGCATGAGGACCGTGTGTGTGTCGCGAGAGTGGAGGCCCCATTTTCTATGGTTGTGCGAAAAATTATCGACAATAACTATGTGATGGGTCTGCTTGCCTGTAAGGCTGAAATCTCCATCCAACATTATTCCAGCGCGGGGGCTCTTAGGATCTACTCCGGGTGTATTATGGCCCGCCAAATTGAAACCTTGAATGATGACATGATGCGTCGCGCGCAACAGTATCATCCAATCAGGATTGCGTGAAGCTTGATTGATCACTACATCTCCTGGCTCACCCATTGCCTTGAAGTGGATGTAGTTCTTATCGCTTGCGCTTGGTTTGTCTTCAAGTATGAAGCCTGAGTATGTCCCAGGCATTACTGCGATCAGGTCTCCTCCTCTAGAGGCATCGGCGGCTTGCTGTAAGGTCGTGAAAGCGGCATGAACCTTGTAAATACGAGCCGCGGGAGTATGGTCTGTCGGTCTTGCGTTGAGGTCGAGAGCCGAGACCCTGATCTGTCGTGGAGGATGTTCTGAAGCATCGACCACTAGCACGCGTGAGTAGGCCTTTTGAACATAGAGAGAATGATTGACCCACTCATCCGAGTTTCTAGTGTGGTAGAACGTCGGTGATGGCGGTGGCCCTTGAGTCCATGCTTCCTGTGAGAAGCAAAGTAAGACAATGGAGAGAAATGCGGCAGTAGATATGGTTTTCATTTTTATTCTCACTCGATGGATTGCAGAAACTGGTAGCTAAAAATTGGCCGCAACCTTTTCACCCTTCTTTAAGTGAGCCGTAGGCTGGCATTCCTTGAATTGAGAGGGAGATGACGAAATGGGGGGCAACTCGGCAGAGAATGTTAGGCTTCCAACTTGATTATGTCCGCTCTGCAGCGCAAGGGATAGGCCTGACCACCGCCAGTTGGTGTTCTCGTCATTCGACAAAATTAGGTCAAGCGTATTCCATCCTGTTCGGAGAGGGATAAAAAGTGACGACGGAGCGAATCCATAGTTCTGCGAAAGATCAGAGAGCGTGACCCCGTTTGCTTGAACTAGGACCGCGTCATCATGGCCTAAAATTGCGCTAACGGTTTTGTCGGAGCAGGAGTAGATGTAAGTTGTAAGTTTGGTTGTGCTTGTGCCCGCAACAAAGCCCGAGCCGCTTTCAGTTAGTGCATAGTGGCGAAACTGATATGTGAGATCAAGAAAACCTGAGAGCATCTGGGCATCCTGCCAGCGTGCTGTGAACTGCGTGGGTTTGTTGATTGCTACAGCAGTCTCATATCCCTGGTCATCCAGGGCCTTTGGGAGAAGGGTCTTCGGGCCGAGCGGTCCGAGAACCTTCCATGGCGCTTCGAGACCTGTCCACTGGTGTCGGGAGGTTTTGGGAAACTCATACCAAAACGCGACACTTTTTGGCTGTAAACCAGCAAAGGTGCCAAAAAGAAACTGGATAGATTCGCTGAACGGATAAGGGTTTTCCAAGTGTAGCCGGTAACGGCGTTCATGTATGGGAGCGCCAGTCAGCGGTGTCATTGTTCCAACATGGTGCCATGCGAATCCGAAGTAGTCTTCACCGCATATGCCGTGCAGTACACGCGGATGAGTGGTTCCAGCGTCGATCAAAGCAGCGTCTCCTCCACCGTGGTTGTGCCCACTGTCGAAGAGGTTCATGCCTACAAAGAGCCCTCTACCGCGAATCTGAAGGATCGGAAATTGTGAATAGCCAAGAGTCTTCTGCATATCGCTAAATAGGGCGTGAAAGTAGGCAGTCTCTTTAGATACAGATTTTCGTTCGAGGGCATAGTCAACGACGATATGCAAAGGTCCTTTGGATGTACTGCTTAATACGATCCGTGCTTTTTGACGAAAGGGCATAGGAAAGTAGCACGTCATTTCGCCGGGCTTCGATTCCATGGCTGCATTGATAAAGTCGGCAAATAAATATTTTGTAGGAGCCTGTACGCCTGGATTTGGATTGTCATCCCAATAGATCGTCAACTGTAGGTCCGGTGGGAACTCTCCGCGAAAGGTGAGTTTTCTAATAACCCCAGGACCGTCTATCTTGAATTCACAGGGTTTCGTTGATTGAGCGCATTGCTTGTTGACGGTAGCGTCAGGCAATTTGGTTGGAACTATCTCTTGTTTCTTAGACGCCAAAGCATTCCCGGTATACCTCAATATCAAACCCGTCGGAGTTAATTCGCTCACGAGACGAGTTGAATGCCTTTCGTGTTGATCGAGACGGTAGTCGATCTGTGTATAGAACTCGTTTATTTCATCTAGAGCTTCAACCTCTATCCTGATTCCATTGGAAAAGTAAATTGGAAGATAAAAGTTATATGCATCCTTGTAGATGAAGGCCGGAAACGGAACGAAGCTGCTATTCGTCGCCTGGGCCGCACGACAGAGTTCACCTACTGTTCCGACGATGGAGGGAGTGGTCTGCTTATCCACAAAAACGCGCAGAAGGACACGCCCGGTTGGAACTGCATCACTGCCAGGAATGCTCCAGGTGGACCAGAGATGCCGCACAGAGCCACTTCCGGAAAGCTCTAGTACCGTCTTTCGTTGTCCTTTGTTGAGAGTCTGGAATAGAAAGCTGTTCTTGCCGGGAGCATAGCGGTGTGGACGCAGGAGATCGGTGAGGTAATAATCTCGAGACATGGCAAGGCTAGATGGGGCGGTTTGAGTTGCAGTTGAAACTTCCGTGGCCTGCACCTTTGGCGATACCGATAAGACTACGGCCAATAGGGTTGATGGGAACGAGATAGTCTTAATGAAAACGCTTAGAGATTGCATTGTCGATTGCACTCAGTTAGCAATGAAGGTTATTCAAGTTGTTGAAATGAAAGCCGTGTTATTCCAGAAAAGATTTATTTTGTGCTATTTGATAAAAGCTCCTGACGGCATCAGAAACTCTATCGGCCATTGCTCCTGACCTTTCGATACCGCTGCCGACCAATCGACAGCAGTCGCAGTTTTGCTGGGTAGGATAGTTACGCTTCGATCGATTTCTGAAAATCCAGTTGCCAGGCCATATGCGTCGCCCGTCGCAGCAATAGTCAACGGAAGATGCGACGGTGTATTTCTGCTGCGGATGAATAGCTCCGCAATCATGAGATCGTCCATCATCTGCAAAAAATATGGGCGACCGGTAAGCAGAGAGTTATAGACGTATCCGGCAAGTACGCTCGATAACGGACTGTTGTATGCCTGGTCGAAGGTTCCTTGTACAAGGTCGGGATCGTCTGAGGATCGGGCGCGATAGTTCATGCGAGTTTCCCCCTGGCCGCGGAAATCGAATGAAAATATCTCGTATCCATCCTTCAGCAACTTAGTGACCTGGGGCCAGTCTCTTTCCGAGACTTTACCACCGAGGCGGAGCCAAATCACTGCTCCTTTGGGAGCTTCGTTGTCATGGATGTGCAGGACAGGCATCTGGAGATAAGTGTTGTGGTGAAGGAGGTAACGATCAATGTGTACTGTCCCAACAGTGCTATTTCCAGTACTTTCCCATTGCACTTCATGGTCGTGAACCGAGCCGTTGTATTGGCTGACCGTCCACGAAGAAATCCCGGGGTCCTGTTCGCTTTTGTATAGGTGAGTTAATGTCTGTCGGTTGTGATGTTGATCTTCGGTAGCGTACGTCGCGATGAACTGTACAAGCGATTGGGAGTCTGCATAGTCCACCGACACCTGTCCACTGTTTGTCACGCGGAGATCACTATCGCTGAACGTCGTTACCGGCGGGAGGCCATGCCGCAAGGGCATGTTATTGAACCGGTCGAGAAAATTCAGTGCCGCTTCCTGATTCTTCAATGAATACTGATGAGTGTTGTAACTCTCGGCGAATGCGATATGATCCGCGTGTCCAAAGCGCTTGTAGAAGGTGCGGACTTCGGAGTACGATTTGTGCGATCCCTGAACAGGGAAGAAATCCAGAGTGGCTGTCGCTACCATCACTGGGCGTGGATACATCAGTAGCAATAGACCCGCATGGTCAACTCCCTTGGATATAAATCCATAGAGGTCCTGTTCCGGATCGCTGTCGGGATCGACAAAGATGCGGTTGCTGACACGCATTGGGAGAGAAGTAATGTAGCAGGAAGGGATTATCACCTTGATGCGTTCATCGAGTGCACCTAGCAGCGCCGCCTGGAAGCCTCCGCCGCTGGTTCCCGTGAGATTGATCCTCTTGCTATCAACGTCTGGGCGAGTGAGCAGATAATCCACGGCTCGCATACCGTCCCAAACCTCCCAGCGAGCGAGACTAGTCCCTGCGAGATAGGCGAGGTTGCCCATGACAGCATGCTCAGCGCAAATCAGGTTGTAGCGACTCTTCTTTGTCTTCGCATCCCAAAACTGACTTCGTTCGCCCTGTCCAATTGGGTCCCAGCTGATCACGAGATAGCCGCGTTGGACCAATCTTTGACAGAGATCCTGATAGTGAATCTTCCCATTAGCTGAGTGTCCGGCGGGTACCAGGATCGCCGGGTGCACCTTGTCTCCGTTCTCTGGTACGTACACAAGCGCAGTTACATAGAGGCCAGGAAGGCTCTGGTAGACGAGCTTCTCTATGTGGAACCCTTTGGCCGAAATCCGACCAGTGAGGGTTGCGTGCAATTCAGTCTTTACAGTTGGAAGGCCGCCGATCATCTCGAGCACGGATTTTCTTAAGCTGGCACGTAGCTGCAGCAGATCATTCTGGGTCTTTACCTGCGACCAACGTGCTTGACGAAGTTCATCCTGGTGCCAGGCGATGGCGGTTTGGTAGAGCAGGTAAGGCGTAATGTCCGGGCCTTCCGTATCAGGGTGAGCGAATACGTGGAAGGCTTCCGGTGAAGGAATGTGCTCGGAGGGTGCTGATGTCGCATTCTCAGCTTGGGCCAGAGCCTTCGGGCCGAATGCGAGGGAAGCAAGAGACGCAGAGATGAAGCAACCGGCAAATGCAAGCTGTTGAAGACTCTTTGAGGACACGCACGATCTCCATCTGGCCCCGATTTCGGGAGTGAGCACTATATTACTTACTTTTTATATCTTTTTATTACGAATCGTTTAGAATAATTTTCCTGGATGTAAATCCGTGGGAGCGAACATGACGATTAAAGTATTCTCTTCAAAAGCCGCATTGGCTCAGGCATCTGCCGACCATGCCGCCGCCACCATCCGCGAAGCCATTTCTCAGCGTGGGGTAGCGCGTATTATTGCGGCTACCGGGGCTTCGCAGTTCGATTTCCTGGATGCTCTGACAAAGATTGACGACATCGATTGGAGCCGAGTGGAGATGTTCCACCTCGACGAGTATGTTGGTATGTCCGATCAGGCCCCCGCTAGCTTCTGCCGATATCTGAGGGAACGCCTGATCGAGAAAGTTGGGCTGAAAAAATATCATTTGCTGGATGGCACGCAGGCTCCCGCAGCGGTGATTGACAGGGTGGGTGCAGAGATTCGCAAGGCTCCAATCGATATCGCATTCGTAGGTGTCGGAGAGAACGGCCATCTCGCATTCAATGATCCGCCGGCAAATTTTGATACAGACGAGGCGTATATCGTTGTGAATTTGGACGAAGCCTGTCGTAAACAACAACTTGGAGAGGGGTGGTTTCCGACTCTTGCAGATGTTCCCCAGCAGGCGATCTCTATGACGATCCGCCAGATTATGAAGGCTGAACAGATTCTTTGCATTGCTCCGGACACCCGGAAAGCTGCCGCGGTCAAAGCGTGTTTCAGCGGAGAGGTCAGCCCTATGGCGCCGGCGTCGATTCTCCAACGTCATCCAAATGCGACGATTTATCTGGACAAAGAGTCCTCAGCATTGCTTCTGCCAACAGCAGTTGAGGCTTATGTCGTTGAGGTCTAAGATTTCGCGATTGGGCAATTCTCTCTACGTAAACCGATCAGGACAGGTGCTTTCGTTGCCCTAGTTCGCTGCGTCCAACGAATTGACAAAGCATCTCTTCCTTGACAGAAAGTAATCAAAAGAAAGATTAGAAAAGTAAAAGATTGCAATAAAATAACAAGCCTGCGCACCCGATCACTGCAGGAAATCCGACTGCGAAGCAATGAAGTGAGGTTATGAAGACAATTTCTGCCTATGTAGTGATGCTTGCTGGAGTTTGTGTCGTCGCATGTGGATCAGTTTCAGCCCAGGTAAAGGTATGGCAGGGCACTCTCTCATTGCCGACTTATGAAGAGGGAAAGCCGGACCCCAACCCGCCCTTTGATACCTATCAGACAAATCAGTTCAGCTATCCCTACACATTAAGGAAGAATCTCACCGGCCAGAAGAACGATCACATTTGGCGCGCGGTATTTCTCGAGAACGAATATCTTAAGTGCACCGTGCTGCCTGATATTGGCGGGCATCTTTATACTTGCGTCGACAAGATCAATGGCCAGCCCATGTTCTATGCGAATCCATCGATCAAGAAGGCGCAGATAGGCTACCGCGGAGCCTGGGCTGCATTTGGAATCGAATATAACTTCCCCGTTTCGCATAACTGGGTTTCCATGTCGCCGGTCGATTTTGCATATTCGACGCGTCCTGACGGCAGCGCATCGGTGTCCGTTGGCAATATCGATCGCGTGTACGGTATGCAGTGGTGGGTCGAGATAATTCTCAGGTCCGGCTCGACGTTGCTGGAACAGCGAGTGACGCTCTACAACCGGAGCGACGTTCGTCACCGCTATTATTGGTGGAGTAACGCGGGTCTCCAAGTGTGGGACGATTCGCGAATCGAATACCCAATGCAGTTTGCGGCTTCGCACGGGTTCACTGAGGTGCGGCACTGGCCGGTGGGCCCCGAAGGCAGTGATCTAAGCGTTATTAAGAATCAGCAGAGCGGCCCGGTGTCGTTCTTTGTGCATGGAAGCCATGAGCCATTTATGGGCATCTGGAATCCTAAAACACAAGCTGGTGCGGTGCATTACGCCGAATACAGTGAGCTGCCCGCAAAAAAGATCTGGTCATGGGGCGCCGACGCTGATGGGTTGGGATGGCGCAAGGCGCTCTCCGACAATAACAGTGCTTACGTTGAAGTGCAGGGAGGCCTCTTTCGAAATCAAGAGACGTATGCGTTTCTCGATCCCGGTCAGTCGATTCGTTTTAGTGAGTACTGGATGCCGGTGCGCGGTACTGGTGGCATCACACGCGCCAACAGAGCTGGGGTGATCTCTCTGCAAACGCATGGCTCCGATGTATCGGCCACCCTAAATGTGAATGAACGCATTCTTGGCGCTCAGCTCCGGCTACTTCAAAATGGCGAGACACTCTGGAGCGAAACTGCAGATCTAACACCAGAAAAGAACTGGTCTCACTCGACACCGCGTAAAGATACTGCCGCGGAGGTAACCTTTGAGCTGAGAGATCACGAAGGAAAATTACTGCTGCAGCATACCGACGGCAAGTACGATTGGGATCCGGAATCGGCGATCCATGTCGGTTCGCAGCAGATATATGACACTCCAAACGCGGATAGAAGAACCGAAGACGAATGGTTGAAGGTCGGTACAGACCTAGAGCTGAACGGAAAGGCCTTGCTGGCGCTAGGGACGTATAAAAAAGCTCTGGTGAAGTATCCAGGTAGCCTCAGCTTGCAGATGGCAGCAGGACGACTATCTGCGGCGCTCCAACACTTTGCCGAGGCAGAGACGCTTCTGCAAGCGGTGCAGAAACGAGACACGCCAAATGCTGAGGTCGCTTATTACCTTGGAATTGCAGAAGACGGTCTCGGACGTACACGCGAGGCGGAGACAGCGTATGGAGTTGCCTATCGCCAGGCTCAGTTTCGTGCTCCTGCTGCAACACGGCTCGGGGAACTGCAGGCACGAAAAGGAGATTTGCATGCGGCGAAGTCATTCCTGCAGGACGCGTCTGAAGCTGCGCCGTTTGACATCCGCAACAAAGAGCAACTCGAAGCGATTGCTCGAGCTACAGGCGATACTGCCCGTGCAGACGAGCTTGTGCTTATCAGCCTGGCGATGGACCCGCTGAGCGATTTTCTAAAGGAAGAGACAAACGCACCCGACCTTCCTCACCTGGCTGCTGATCCGTATCGTGTTCTCAGAGTCGCTACCGAATACATGAATCTAGGGCTCTATCAAAAGGCTCTCACCGTGTTAGAGCGTACTTATCCGCCGGTCCCACCGGATCAAAGCGAACCTGGATCGGTGTTGCCGCAGAATCATCCGTTAGTTCTCTATTACGTTGCGTACAACAGATCAAAACTTGGCAAGGACGCCGTAAAGAATTGGCAGACTGCTGAACGGCTCTCGCCGAGCCTGACATTTCCATCATCGGCGATGGATCGGGTTGTGCTGGAAGCCGCACTTGCAGTCAATAGCAATGACGCGACAGCACATTACCTGCTTGGAACGCTGCTCTTTTCCAAGGGGCTTTATGATCCCGCGATTGCACACTGGACCGAGGCAAAACGGCTTAATCCCAAGATGCCGATACTTGATGCCGATCTGGGTAAGGCGTGGCTGCACCTTAAGGGCGATTCGCAGCGTGCACTCATCTCCTTTCGCGATGGGGCCGAGAACGATCCAACAAATTCAGATATCTATGTAGGCCTCGATATTGCGATGAGCCTGAGCAATGTCTCGGCAAAGGAGCGTGCCGTCGCACTTGGCCGCTACCCAACAGCCGACAATGTTTCCAGTTCCACGATGCCTGCCAATCTCGTATATCAGCTCGCTCTGACACGAGCTGAAGCTGATGAATACGATCGGGCCCTGGCTCTCTTCAAGGATCGCTTCTTTCCGAGCGAAGAAGGCGGAGTCTCGGCTGCTCAGGTTCTCTTTGAGATCAAATTGATGGAAGCGGAAGCCAATGCTGGGGCGGGACGTTGCGCCGAAGCCGAAGCCTTTCTTGCGGCCGATCATGCTGGTCTTGCAGTAAATGGGGCCGTATCGCGGCCATTCGTGAGGATGGCTGCGATTGCGAAGGCATGCAAGAACCCACAGCAATCGGAGGAACTATTAAGGACGGCCGCTGCGAGCAAAGTGGGAGCAGATTCCGCATGGGTAGCGAAAGCACAAAAGCTACTTGGCACTTACGACGAAACGGAGCAGTCGAAAAAGCTACAGGGATCTGTGGCGGCTGCTGCGCGAGTAAAGGACACCAGCTCTTTCACTGGATGGTGGTGGTACAACATCGGAACAATGCAGGCTGCTCTGCATCGCAACAATGAGGCCAGGGAAGCGTTCAACAACGCCCTGCTGCTTCCGGATAGCATGATGTCACATCATCTGTCCCGTGCCGCGATAGCAGAGCTAGATGCCAGCAAATGAACCGCGAAGGATTTAAATAGTACGCAGCCTCATTCGGCTGCCGGCTGGGAAAAAACTGGCGCCCGATTTGACCTGAAGTATGCCGTGCTCGTTCGCGCGTACCTCCAGCGAACGTATGGGGACGCCGGGCGCGGCAGCACCTCCCGAGGCCAAATTGCTTCCCGCTAGTTCGAGATCATAGTGTCGGTCTGCGTTCAGTCCCGTGACCAAGAGGGTATGACATGCGAACGAGGGAAGAGTCACCTCGACATAATCGAGAGGCGCCTCTACAGCTGAAAACAAAACAGCGACACCGGCTTCTCTGTCTATAGCACAACCAGCGCCTGCAACCCCCGAACCCTGAAGCAGTTTCACGCTGAAACGTCCGGTCTTTCCACGATCACCAATTTCGAAAAGATGGAGAAAGAGGTCTTCCAGTTGAGGCTGGGACGGCGAGACCTCCACTCTCCACGATCCAGGAACCACATTGCGGTGATTGGATCGCTTTATTCGCGGAATATCGTTGTCATAAAACTTCTCCCACATTGCGTGTTCGATGGGGTCGTCGGGTAAAGCGCCGCCCTCTGCAGGCTCAAGCGCCCAATTGCGGCCGCTCCCCCACGGTCCGCCGCTAGTGTCGCCCGGCGTCCAGAATTCGTGCCCCGCGCCGCCGCGTCGCGCTGTAACGTGGTTTGCAGGTAGTAGTGTGTGGACCAGAATCTCGCCC
>DATDHL010000201.1:0-2593 GCA_036521575.1 Edaphobacter sp.
TCCCTTCGGCCAGACCAAAAGAAGAGGCACCAGGAGAAACAATCCCCCGGTGCCTCTTGGATTCAGAACTGTCTTCGACTAGGCGACGACTTCGATGCCCATCGAGCGAGCAGTACCGCGGATGGTCTTCATCGCTGACTCAACCGACGCCGCATTCATATCCGGCATCTTCTGAGTCGCAATCTCGCGGATCTGCTTCTCCGTCACCTTGCCCAGCTTCTCCTTGTTCGGAGTGCCCGAGCCCTTGGGGATACCAGCGGCCTTCAGCAGAAGCACAGGCGCAGGCGGCGTCTTGGTGACGAACGAAAAGGTGCGGTCAGCATAAACGCTGATCACAACCGGAATCGTAAGCCCAGCCAGATCGGGAGCCTTCGTGCGGTCGTTGAACTGCTTGCAGAACTCCATGATGTTGACCTGTGCCTGACCGAGCGCGGGGCCAACGGGAGGTGCAGGGGTGGCCTTGCCGGCCATAATCTGAAGCTTGACGTATCCAGTAATCTTCTTCGGTGCCATTGCGGTAAATCCTCTTTATGTCTCTAGCGGCAGGCTCCAAAGCCGGCTGCTGAATGGGTAATACAAAATTCGTTCTCCTGCACAGGCAGGAGGAGTGTTACGCCTCGACCTTATCCACCTTCGAGAACTCGATCTCGACCGGAGTGGAACGGCCAAAGATGCTGACCATCACCTTCAGCGTCTGCTTGTCTTCGTTGATGTCATCGACCGCGCCGGTGAAGTTGGCAAATGGCCCCTCGTTGATGCGGACCTGCTCGCCCTTGTCGAACTTGACCTTCATCGACGGCTTGTCCTTCGACACATCGGAGCGGAACAGGATCGAGCTGACCTCCTGCTCGGAAAGCGCAACCGGATTGTCGCCCGTTCCAAGGAAGCCAGTGACGCGCGGCGTGTTCTTGATCACGTGCCAAAGGTCGTTGTCGAGTTCCATCTCGACCAGAACATACCCCGGCAGGAACACGCGCTCAATCGTGTACTTCTTTCCGTTGCGGAGTTCGGTGACAGGCTCCGTCGGAATCATGATTCGACCGATGCGGTTCTGCAGTCCAAACGCAGCGATGCGGCTCTCGAGCGACTCGCGAACCTTGCGCTCGAAGCCCGAGTAGGCGTGGATGATGTACCACTTGAAGTTTTCGTTGACCGGCGGGGCAAGCTGCTCCGTGGGCTCTCCCGCGACGTTCGACGCCTCGGGTTTATGCTCTTCCGGGTTCTGCTCTTCTGCCGCCATGGTTGTGCCTTCTTCGCGCATCTGTCTGCTTCTCTCTACTACTGAAACTGCTGAATCTTTCTAGTGCTGGGTCAAGCGGTGCAACAGCGCCTCAATCGCACGGCCGATGATGTTGTCCACCAGCCAGAAGTACGCTGCGAAGATGAAGACCGTTACAATGACAACGGTCGTCGTCGCCTGGACCTCGGCCCGCGACGGCGTAATCACCTTGCGCATCTCACTGCGCACGTCCTTCAGGAAGCTGCTGACGCGCTCCGGCAGCGACTTCAGCTGCTGTAACCCGGTGCTGGTCTCTTCTGCTACTGCAATTGTCTTGGCCATCGTACTGCCTCAAACCTTCATGATGCTGAGTAACTTGTTCCGCCTTGGCGTTGTCCGGACTCAGAGCCGGGCAAACTGGCGGGGGAGCTCGGATTCGAACCGAGAAGTTCGGTTTTGGAGACCGACAGTTTAACCGTTGAGCTTACTCCCCCGGTAAAGCTGCTAGCTCTAGCTTCCCGATCAGCTGGAAGCCAACGGCTAAAAGCTACTTCGTCTCTTTGTGGTCTGTGTGCTTGCGGCAGGTATTGCAGAACTTCGAGAACTCGAGCCGGCCCGTGGTCGTCTTCTTGTTCTTCGTCGTTGAGTAGTTCCTGTTCTTGCACTCAGGGCACTGCAGTGTGATAATTTCGCGCATCTATTTATCCTAACCGATTTCAGGCCCTTTCCCGGGCCACAATCTTCACATTCTTATTCTATCCGGCCTACATCTCGGTAAACAACTCAACCGATACGAGACGTTCCGGAGAATCCGGCGTGGCCGCAAATAACTGTTTCCACGCGGGATTCGCATTTTCATACGCCGTTCTGGCCCCATAAGCCGCCATATCGGCATATTCGATCATCAGGTAAACCGGCCCGGTATCTGGTCCCGGTACCGTACTACGCATCAGGCGTATGCCCCGTGGCATCACCTGACTATTGAAATCAGGCGAAGCCGCGCGCTGCAGCTTCGCCATGAAATCATTCATCCGTCCCGGCTTTACTTCGTACTTGAAGACCGCCAGAACCACGAGGCACCAACCTGTTTACTTGATGATCTCGCTGATGGTGCCAGCGCCGACGGTGCGTCCGCCCTCGCGGATAGCGAACCGCAGACCCTTCTCCATCGCAACCGGCGTGTGCAGCGTGATCTCGAGCGAAATATTGTCGCCAGGCATCACCATCTCCGTACCTTCCGGCAGCTTCGCCGAGCCCGTCACGTCCGTCGTCCGGAAGTAGAACTGCGGACGATAGCCGTTGAAGAATGGTGTATGACGACCGCCCTCTTCCTTCGACAACACATAGATCTCGCCCTTGAACTGCGTGTGCGGC
>DATDHL010000202.1:0-10612 GCA_036521575.1 Edaphobacter sp.
GGTGAGCAGGGCGGCCATGAACTCGACCGGGTAGTGCGTCTTGAGCCAAGCGGTGTGGTACGCGAGCAGAGCGTAGGCAGCGGAGTGCGACTTGTTGAAGCCGTATCCGGCGAACTGCTCCATGAGGTCGAAGAGCTGGCCGGCTTTGTCTTTGGGGAACTTATTCGAAGATGCTCCGGCCATGAAGATGTCGCGCTGCTTGGCCATCTCGGCGGGGTCTTTTTTACCCATGGCGCGGCGGAGGAGGTCGGCGCCGCCGAGGGAGTAGCCACCGATGACGGAGCTGATCTGCATGACCTGCTCCTGATAGACGATGACGCCGAGTGTCTCGTGGAGGATGTGCTCGAGTTCGGGGAAGAGGAATTCGACGGCGCGGCGGCCCCACTTGCGCTCGATGAAGTCGTCGATCATGCCGCCTTGAATCGGGCCCGGGCGGTAGAGCGCGTTGAGTGCGGTGAGGTCTTCGACTGTGTTGGGCTTGTAACGGCGAAGGACGTCGCGCATGCCACCGGATTCGAACTGGAAGACGCCTGAGGTAAGGGCGCGGTGGAAGACCTGCTCGTAGGTGGTGTGATCGTCGAGCGGGATCGTGGCCATATCCACGACTTCGCCTGTGGTCTGCTTGATGAGCTTGAGGCAGTCGTCGATGACGGTGAGGGTGGTGAGACCGAGGAAGTCCATCTTCAGAAGGCCCATCTTCTCGACGGCCTTCATGTCGTAGGAGGTGACGATGGCCTCGTCCTTGGTGCGGGTTACGGGGACGAGCTCGGTGAGTGGCTTGGGTGCGATGACGACGCCCGCTGCGTGGACTCCGGCTCCACGCACCAGACCCTCGAGGCGCATGGCGGTGTCGATGAGCTCCTTGATCTTCGGGTCGGCGTCGTAGGCGGTGGCGAGAGGGCCTTTGTCTTTGAGGGCTTCGTCGATGGTGATGCCGATGGTGGCCGGGATCATCTTCGCGATGCGATCGACCTCGCCGTAGGGAATCTCGAGGGCGCGGCCTACGTCTTTGATTGCGGCCTTTGCAGCCATGGTGTTGAAAGTGATGATCTGCGCAACCTGATCGGTGCCGTAGCGGCGCTTGACGTACTCGATGACCTCGCCGCGGCGGTTCATGCAGAAGTCGATGTCGATATCGGGCATCGATATGCGTTCGGGGTTGAGGAAGCGCTCGAAGAGGAGTTCGTTCTGGAGCGGATCGATGTCCGTGATCTCCATGACGTAGGCGACGAGTGATCCGGCGGCGGAGCCACGGCCTGGGCCTACGGGGATTCCCTGCTCTTTGGCGTAGCGGATAAAGTCCCAGACGATCATGAAATAGCCGGGAAACTTCATCTGTTTGATGCAGTCTAGTTCGCGGTTGAGACGCGCTTCGTAGTCGGCGATGGTCTTGCGGAGCAGGCCGCGTTCGCGCAGGTGGGCGACGGCGGTGTCGAGGCGTTTGCGGAGACCTTCACGGCAGACCTGCTCGAAGTAGCTGTCGAGCGTGTGGCCTTCGGGGACGGGAAACTCGGGGAATGGATTGTCGACCTTGCTGAGCTTGAGGTTGCAGCGGTCGATGAACTGCATGGTGCGGGTGCAGACTTCAGGATGCTCGCGGAAGGTGCGCTGCATCTCCTCGGCCGACTTGATGTAGAACTCCTGCGTGTCGAACTTGAACCGGTTGGGGTCGTTCATGCTGCCGGCGGTCTGGACGCAGAGCAGGATTTCGTGTGCGCGGGAGTCGTCGGCGGCGACGTAGTGGCTGTCGTTGGTGGCGATGAGCGGGATGTTCAGGTCGCGCTCGAGTTTATAGAGGGCCTCACAGACGGCTTTGTCGGGTTGAAGGCCGTGGTCCTGGATCTCGAGGAAGAAATTTCCCTTACCGAATATCTCTTCGAAGCGGCCTGCGGTGCGCTTGGCCTCGTCGTACTTGCCGGCCATCAGGTGCTGATTGACCTCGCCGGCGAGGCAGCCGGAGAAGCCGATGAGTCCTTCGGCGTGCTTCGCTAGGAAGTCTTTGGAGACGCGCGGCTTGCGGTAGAAGCCGTGGAGCGCGGCCTCGCTGGTGAGACGAACCAGGTTCTTGTAGCCTGCTTCATTTTCAGCCAGCACGAGGAAGTGCTTGTAGCCGCCGCTGAGTTCACGGTGATCGTCGGTCTCGGAGAGGTAAAGTTCGCAGCCGAGGATGGGCTTGAGGTCCTTCTTCTTCATCGCGTCGAAGAAGTGGACGGCTCCGTAGATGTTGCCATGGTCGGTCATGGCGGCAGCGGTCTGGCCGATCTTGCTGAGGTGAGAGGCGAGCTTGTCTACGTCGCAGGCACCGTCTAGAAGGGAGTAATCGGTGTGAAGATGGAGGTGGGTAAACTCTGCTGCCATACCTATGATGTTAAGCCCCCGTTGGGTGAGGAAAACGTGGGCCTAATTCAGGCAGTATCGCCGCTGATGCTCGCTGACTAGGCTGAAGTAGAGCCTACGGACTTCTTCCTGCATTGGTGATTGCTTTCCTTCGGTTAGACTTGAACCATTCCATGATTCATCTCCAAGCCTTCGCTGAAATCGCCGGACGTATTGCTGTGCCTGCAGCGGTCGCCTCTATCTTCGCATTAGCCCGGAAGTATATGCCACCTCCTCCTGAAAGCACTCAGGTCTCGAGTGAACTCAGAGAGGAATTCTCTAAACTGCAGTGGGGTTTGGCTCTAGTAATGATCCTTGTCGCGGCAACGTTTGCTTATGGGAGCTATACGTTCCTTCTTTGGGCTAATGGATTATTGGCTAGCCGGGACAATCTCGCCATTCTTACCCTTTTCCCCGAGCGGGCTATATGGTGTTTCTTTCCCCTCTTCGGCGCTGCTTCCTTGACATGGGAACTGACGTTTATCGCCTGGTCGACATTTGGAAATAGACAGCGAGCAATGAAATATGCCGCTTGGTCTAACGCTAAAACAGGTTTCAATGCGACTCGCGTTTTGAGGATTCTAATAGTTTTTGTCGCGGCGCCAATCGGCGGTTTGACTTTACTGGCTCTGCCTTTGCATACATCGTTCGACCAGGATGGTCTCAGGATCGGCAAATATGCATCATTACGCTCCACCTATCATCCTTATTCCGACGTAAAAACCGTCACGACAGTCGAAGGAGTCCGTCTTCGAGACGGCACTCTCCAGCACAGCCCTGCCATCGTCTTGAAATTTGCTGATGGCAGCCGTTGGTCGTCTGCCGACAATCGCGGACGGCAAAAAGAGATTGATCCAACGCTTCTTACTCTTCTGCAGGAGAAAACTCAACTTACAGTGCAGTCGATTAAAGCTGAGCCTTTCGGAAAGCAAGTCAGGACTAGTCTCTTTTAGCTGACGAGGCTAACGGCTAAGTCGGTGTAGAGATCGACGGCTTCGTGTAACTCCTTCTTGCTGATCTTCTCGTTGGGTGTGTGGGCTACGTGGATGGAGCCGGGGCCTAGGAGGAAGGGTTCGCCCCAGTTTGTGAGCGAGGGGATGTCGGTGGTGAATTTGGCGACCATGGTGGGTAGGTTGCCGACTTTGCGCATGCGGACGAAGGGGAGTTCCAGGCTGAAGGTTACGTCTGCGCGGTCTCCTACGATTTTGACGATGTTCTGCTTGGTCTCGTCGGCTGGGCCTACTAGGCGGATGAGGATGTGAGCCTCGGCCTTGTCGGCGATGACGTTGGGGGCGCGGCCTCCTTCGATCAGGCCGATATTCAGGGTGGAGGCGCCGGATTCTCCAAGGTCAGGCTCGACGGGTAGCGGCATGGCGAGGATGTCGTGGAGAGCGGCGATGAGTTTGTCGATGGCGGAGTCGCCCAGCTCCGGGTAGGCCGAGTGGGCCATGCGGCCTTTGGCGCGGAGCTCGACGCGGAGGGCTCCCTTGGAGGCTAGCGCGAGGCGGTTGTCGGTGGGCTCGCCGTTGATGAGGAACTTCGATCCTTTCGGCGATAGATTGGCGACCGCGGCCCCGGCGGAGTCGCGTTCCTCGCCGACGACGAAGAGTAGCCCGACCTTGACTCCGGCCTCGCGGAGGCGGTCCGCAGCGGCGACCTGCGCAGCGATGATCCCCTTGGCGTCGCAGGATCCGCGGCCGTAGAGGAATTCGTCATCCTCGGTGCAGCCAAAGTATGGGGGGACGGTGTCCATGTGGGTCGAGAGGACGACATCCGGGGTGACGCCGGGGAGCGCGGCGTAGACGTTGAAGCGGTCTCCGCTGCCAGCGCCGGGTGTGCAGGAGTGGTCTGGCTGGGCGACATGCGTGCGCTCGACTGCGTACCGCTGCTCAGTCAGGTATTCGTAGAGAAAAGCTCCGGCTGGCCCCTCGCAGTAGGTGGTGGACTCGATATCCACGAGCTGCTTTGTCAGCTGAATCGGATCAATGGGCATAGCTTCAGCATACGATACAGAGGCAGGTTGTCCGGTAGGCGGATGGCCTCGCTCCTCGTAGACTGGGGTGGATGACACAGTCACATATTCGATCGATCGAAGACCTGCGCGGACCGGCGGGCAGGCTGGAAGCGGTACTGAACTCTGGGCGAGAAGATGCTGCGTATGCTGCGCTTGTCTGCCATCCTCATCCGCTTGGCGGCGGAACCATGCATAACAAGGTTGTCTACCACACGATGAAGGCGCTGGCGTCGTTTGGATTGCCGGTGGTTCGGTTCAACTTTCGCAGCGTGGGGTTGAGCGAAGGCGAGTTCGACAACGGCGAGGGTGAATTGGAAGACACGCGCGCCGTACTGCACTGGATGGAGCAGAATCTTCGGCTGCCGATTCTGCTGGCCGGGTTTTCGTTCGGCTCGTTCGTCGGGATTCGAGCCGGGTGCGGCGATGACCGGGTGAAAGGGCTGATCGGCCTGGGTGTTCCGTTTCGCGCCGAGGGCAGGAGCTACACCTACGAGTTCCTGACGCACTGCATGCAGCCGAAGCTCTTTATCAGCGGCACAGAGGACCAGTTCGGGCCGCGCGATGCCGTCGAACCGATGCTCGAAAGGGCTGCAGACCCGAAGCGGGTCGTAAGGATCGATGGCGCGGAGCACTTCTTTCAGGGGACGCCGTCGTCACCGGGGCCGAAGCTCGATCGAATGCAGGCTGCGATACGGTTGTGGGTTGAGGAGACTTTTGGGCTAACGGCGACCTGACTCAGGCTGCGCTTGTGTTGGCGTGAGAAAGGCCTTGCCCGACCGGCAGTGGGCTGGATATCCAGTCCTGCATCGCGCGGTTGCAGATGTCCGGCATCTCTTCGAAGGCGATGTGGCCGGCTCCAGGGATGACTATGAGGCGGGCCCGCGAGAGAATGCGTTGAAGTTCGCGTCCCGAGGATAGGCCGACGGCGCGGTCGCGGTCTCCCCAGATCAGCAGGGTCGGCTTACCGGCTACTTCAGGCAGCGCGTCGCGGAGGATGCCCATGTCGACCGACCAGAGGCGAACGATCTCGAGCACGTGGTCGATGGTTCCCGGCACGCGCAGACCAGCGGTGTAGCCTTCGAGCGCACCTTTCTCCACCCGCGATGGATCGCCGTACATATGGCTCAGAGCGATGGCTTTGAGAGAATCTGGCAACCACGGAATCTGCCGGGCAAACCATGAACCGAACGGCGTCTGATAGAAGCGGATCAGTTGACGGCCTAAGTCGCAGAAGGGATTCGCAGGAGCAAAGAGAATGAGGCGGCGGACTCGGTCAGGGTGACGCGCCGTAAGCATCATGGCAATGGCACCGCCGTGCGAATGGGCCGCGATGTCGGCCTCGGCCAGGCCAAGGGCATCCATGCACGCGGCGACACGGTCGGCGGTGGCTGCAAGGCTTGCATCGAGACCGGGAACACGCTCCGACTCGCCCATATTGAAGAGGTCGACGGCGTAGACGGTCGCGTGGCTTGCGAGAAAGCTGATGTTCTGGCGCCAGTTTCGGGCAGAGCCCACCAGTCCGTGCAGCAGCAAGAGCGGACGACCGTGGCCGGCGCGCTGGTAGTGGACCTTCTTCCCATCCACCAGCACAAATCCTTCTTCTATGTCTGTCTGCTGCAATGTCATCGACGCCGTCGCCTTGAAGGATCGGTCGCGCCGAAGCGTGAGCCGGCGATCCACCTTCTCAATGTTACAGGAATGTTAAAACATACTTCAGCCGGTCACTTCAACTTGTCGGAAGTGGAATAGCGCCCACCGTAGTCCCAGCGATCACAGAAAACGTCTAGCTTATTGAAATAAGCGGCCAAAACCCGATCTCTGAATTACGGAATCGGTTATGATTTTCTGTAGCGATCTCGCGGGAAATGGTTGCTCAACTGTGCTTTATGTCTATGCGCCAGTTTGGCACTTGATGTGCTTATACATGGTTGAAGCTGTATGAAGAACGCTGCTCAAACGCGCATTCTGGCTATCGCACTCGCCCTGGCGACAGTGGCGGCTTGTGTGCTTGCTGCGATGAATTTCGAGCGGGAGAGCAGCTTCGACGTCCCGACAGACGGTATTTGGTGGGTCGAGGCCCCGGGCGGACTACGGGCCGAGCAGGTTCCCCCCGATTCGCCCGGTCAACGTGCCGGGGTACGCGCGGGCGACGTGCTGGTAAGCATCAATGACCGGCCAACCGAGCGGCTGGCTCCGTTTGTCCGTGAGATGTTCCATAGCGGCATCTGGGCCCATGCGAACTATTCGATCCTCAGGCCGCTTCCCCACGCGACGGATCTCACCGGCGCAGCCAAACTCGATATCCAGGTAATTCTGGAGCCGACAGATCGCTCCATCAACCTCGGTCTGCGATTCATTGCGCTGGTGTACCTGTGCATCGGGATCTACGTCCTGTTCCGGCGATGGACCGCGCCCAAATCAACGCATTTCTACGTCTTCTGTCTGGTCTCGTTTGTTCTGTACTCGTTCAAGTACACAACGAAACTCGACACCTTCGACTCGATCATCTACTGGGGCAACATCATGGCTGGGGCGCTGCAACCGGCGCTCTTCCTGCACTTTGCCATCAGCTTTGCCTCGGGGGAACAGCGCAAGCGCCTTGGCCGACGCCTCCTGACCGTGGCTCTCTACCTGCCGGGAATCTTTCTGATCGGGCTGCAGTTTGTCGCGATTCACTACTGGTCGGCAACAGAGGTGCTGCGTCACCGTCTGGACCAGATCGCGGTTGGTTATCTGGCGCTTTACTATGTCATCGCCGCAATCGTCTTCCAGTTCC
Source organism: Edaphobacter sp. (assembly GCA_036521575.1). Lineage (GTDB taxonomy): Bacteria > Acidobacteriota > Terriglobia > Terriglobales > Acidobacteriaceae > Edaphobacter. The sequence continues at coordinate 7,167 of DATDHL010000202.1, forward strand.
GATACAAGAGGGCTGAATCGGCGCTGGAGCGGCAGCAGCTGAAGTGGCTCACACGCGGCACGATGATCGCGATTACGCCTTTCACTGTTCTGTATGTCATCCCGTACCTGTCCGACGCGGCGGTGCCAACGCTGCTGCAAAAGCTGGCGGGACTCTCGCTGGTGTTCGTACCGCTGACCTTCAGCTGGGCGATTGTGCGTTACCGGTTGATGGACGTCGACCTGATCTTCAAGCGCGGCGTGACTTACACGCTGGCCACGGCATCGCTGGTGGGCCTGTACTTCGGCGTCATCGCGATCACCGCGGAGGTCGTTCGCGCGCGGCTGCCTAACCTGCGTACGTGGGGATTTCTGGCTGCGGTTATCGTCACCGGCTTGGTCTTCGATCCGCTGAAACGGGCGATCCAGGCGCGTGTCGACCGGATCTTCGATCAGAAGCGATTCGACTACCGTGAAACACTGGTGGAGTTTGGCCGAGGCCTGAACTCGCAGACCGATCTTCGGGCGCTGGTTGATTCCATCGTCGAGCGGTTGCCGCAGACGCTGCTGGTTACGCGCGTCGCGGTCTTCCTTGGCACAGAGAGCGACGGCCCATTTGCCGAACGGCACTTTGAGCTTGCGGCGTCGCACGGTCTGACGAATCTCCAGGCGGCAGATCTAAAGGCGCTTGATGTCCGCTTCTTCGACTTCGACAGGCCCGGCGCTAACAATCATATCTTCCTCGAAAATCCGCAGCAGGTGCTTCGACTGCCGGAGGCACAGCGCTCGAGCGCCGGCAGGCTCGACCTGAACTACTATCTGCCCTGCCGCGTCGCCAATCGCGAGGGCGGCGGCAACAGGACGGTTGCGGTGATTGGGCTGGGCCGTACTGATGACGGCGACTTTCTTTCCAGCGAAGACATGGAGTTGCTGGAGTCGCTCGCCGGTTACATCGGCATCGCCATTCAGAACGCGCAGCTCTACCGCCGGCTCGAGCAGAAGATCACGGACTTCGAGCGGCTGAAGGAGTTCAACGAGAACATCGTCGAATCGATCAACATCGGCATCTTCGCGGTCGATCTGGATGACCGGATCGAAAGCTGGAACGCGCAGATGGAGACGATGTACGCGAAACCGCGGATCGACGCATTGCGTCAATCGATTTCGGCCGTCTTCCCACCGGAGTTCGTCGCGCGGTTCAACAGCGTGCGCGATGAGCAGGGTACACATACGCTTTACAAGTTTCGGCTCCCCCTGCCGACTGGTGAGGTACGAACCGCCAATATCGCCATTGCTCCGCTGGTTACACGCGACTTCATCACCGTAGGACGGATCATTCTGGTCGATGACATTACGGACCGCATGCAGCTCGAAGCGCAGCTGACACAGTCAGAGAAGCTGTCTTCGATCGGTCTGCTTGCAGCCGGAGTCGCACACGAAGTAAACACGCCTCTTGCCGTCATTTCCAGCTACGCTCAGATGCTGACCAAACACATGCGGGACGACGAGCGGCTTGCCCCGGTGCTGGAGAAGATTACGCAACAAACATTCCGCGCGTCGGAGATCGTCAACGGGTTGCTCAACTTCTCACGCACCAGTGGAACGGAGTTCACTGACGTCGATCTCAACGAGCTGTTACGCGATACCATCGCTCTGCTCGATCACCAGTTGAAGACGGCGAAGATTCGAGTGGAGACCAACCTTGACCCGCAGCTCCCACGCATCCATGGAAACCGTGGCAAGCTGCAGCAGGTCATTCTGAATCTGGTGCTGAACGCGAAGGACGCCATGCTAGGCACACCGAACGCAACGTTGAGGATGGCGACCTTCAGCGGCGCGGGACGAGTGCTCGTTCGTATTCAGGACTCTGGCGGCGGCATCGAGCGCGAGCATCTGCATCGCATCTACGATCCATTCTTCACCACGAAGACCAAACCGCAGGAAGGCGCGCACAAGGGCACCGGCCTTGGATTGGCGGTCAGCTACGGAATCATGCAGGAACACGCCGGCAAGATCCACGTCGAGAGCGAGGTTGGCATCGGCACAGCCTTCCAGCTGGAGTTCCCTGCCTCTGGCGGCCGACCCTCCGTGATCCCCGCCGAGCCAGCACGCACAAGTGATACGCAGGAGTTGGAGAGGAAGACGATTCATGTCTGAAACAACCGCGATAGCCGCAGAGGCTGTCCGCCCGCAAGGCACGGCTCATATCGCCGGCAGCCCCCGCATCCTGATCATCGATGATGAGGCGGCCATACGCGAATCGCTCGATACGCTACTGACGCTCGAAGGCTTCACGGTCAGCATGGCAGGGGACGGAGCGGCGGGCATGGATCTGATCTCGCGCAACGAGTTCGATCTGCTGCTGCTGGATCTTGCGCTGCCGGGCGAGAGCGGACTCGACCTGCTGCCCCGCATCATCGAGATGCAGCCAAACCTGCCGGTCATCATGATCACCGCGTTTGGCACGGTCGGCAACGTCGTCGATGCCATTCGCGCTGGTGCCGAGAACTTCGTCCAGAAGCCGTGGGACAACGAGAAGCTGCTCGCCGACATCCGTACTGCGATTGCAAAACATCGCGCCGAAGAAGAGATCGTCCAGCTCAAGCGGACACTCAAGCAACGCTACAACTTTGAGAACATCGTCGGCAAGAGCGAGCCGATGCTCCGCCTCTTCGACCTTATCGCACAGGTCGCGCCCAGCCGCTCGACCGTTCTGTTGCAGGGCGAGAGTGGTACTGGCAAAGAACTCTTCGCCAAGGCTATCCACGCCAATTCGCCACGCCGAGACCGCCCGTTCGTACCCGTAAATACCGGCGCTGTGCCGTCAGACCTGCTTGAGTCCACGCTGTTCGGTCACGTCAAGGGTGCGTTCACCTCAGCGGTCTCTGCGAAGAAAGGCCTCTTCGAGGTCGCCAACGGAGGCACCCTATTCCTCGATGAGATCGGTACCATGGGCCTCGATATGCAGGCCAAGATCTTGCGCGTCCTGCAGGACCGCCGATTCATGCATTTGGGTGGAGTGCAGGAGATTCAGGTAGACGTGCGGATCATCGCGGCGACCAACGTTAACCTGCAAGAAGCCGTACGCGCAGGCCGGTTCCGCGAAGATCTCTTCTACCGTCTGAACGTGATCTGTCTTGAACTGCCGCCACTGCGTTCGCGACGGCAGGATATTCCCTTACTGGCAGCGCACTTTCTCAAGTTCTACGGAGAAGAGAACGAAACCGGAGAGCGGGTCTTGTCCCCGGAGGCGATGCGAGTCCTGATGGACTACGAGTGGCCCGGCAATGTCCGCGAACTTGAGAATGCGATGGAGCGCGGCGTCGTGCTCTCCACGTCGAAGATGATCACGCCTGAGTTGCTCCCGGCGCAATTGACTGGCAACACCTACTCGGCGACCATGCTTGAACATCAGCCCGACGCTTCCCTCTTCGACCTGATGGAGGAGATCGAGCGACGCATCATTGC
>DATDHL010000203.1:0-6510 GCA_036521575.1 Edaphobacter sp.
GCCAGGGCAGGAAGGCCGAAAAGCGCACCTGCCGTAATGGCGGTCGACATAACGTCGTTGGCATAGAACGGAATCGCGGCGACGTAGCAGGCCACGAGACCGGCGGCCGAGTGGGGATACATGCCGCTGCCCGCCCAGACCATGAAGTTGCTCAAGATGAAGAACGACGTGGAGGAGGCAAGAACGGCTCCGCCCACCCGGAGCATCGATGGCTTGCCGCTCAGCATCTGGTGCCCGAGGAGGCAGATCGCCGCATACCAAGCCCAGGTGACCAGGTAGGCACTCGGGTGGAAGGCCGCGCCATAGACCTGAGTGGTCAGGTAGAAGTCTGTCGCCATCAGGGCAAGCACGGCGATGGCGGTCTGCCAGCGGCTGCGCCGGGCACCGAAGAACAGCAGGCCTCCGCCGATCGCGGTGAAGCCAACGCTGGTGGTACCGAACGCATGCGGCAGGATGCGGCTGAGAATCGCGAGCAGAAGAACGAGATAAGCGAGCATGGTGGGCCTCAATGTCACGGGAGCACATTCAAAGAATGCGCGTTCTATGATTCTCCGGCTTCAGGGCAGCGGGGTCAACCCATCTGCGCAATTTGGGGTTGCAGCGTCCCAAAAGGCTACCTCTGGACCTGTCCGTTCATCGTCATATGGTCCACGCGGCGGTCGTCGTTGATGAAGACGGCGCCGGAGAGCGGAGGGTCTTCGCGTTCCGGTCGTGAGAGCGGCGTGTCGTACATAAAGTTCAGGTTGCGGAAGGTGACCACGGTCAGGCCGTCTTCACTGGTCGTCGATTGAGTGACCAGAGGGAATTTCGCCCAGTCGAGGTAGATCCTGCCGAGCCAGCTGCGCTTCGCCACCAAGGTAGCCAGCGTAGTAGGCGGTTTATGAAAGAGGTTGGCCTGCTGGTCAGTCGCGATGGTGCCGTTCAGGGTGTCGGCGGCGGAGATCTGATAGAACATCGGCGTCTCAGCAACGGTCTGCCAGCGGAAGGGATTGATGGGGTGAGGGTTCGCTTCGACCCGAAGCACCGGCGCACCGTGGTAGTCAGCTGTTCGTGCCAGATCGAGTGCCTTCTGGCGTTCCATCCATCGCCAGCCCCACAGCACAACGATCGCAACCAGCGCGAAGATGGCCCAGCCACGCCCTCGATACAGAGGCTTCCGGGCCCCGACCTCGCTGCCCACCAGTCCGAAAAGGGCCGGGGCCACCAGCGCAGCCAGCAACAGCACGAAGATCACAGGCTCGAAGACGAACACGATCGAGCCCGAGTACCACCGCGGATTGAATGGAAAAAACGGCCGGACCCCGTAGTTGTTGGTCCAATCGAGCAGAATGTGGCTCAACAGCGCGATCAGCGAAAACAGGTAGAGACGAGACCAGTGGATCGGCGCGGCTGTGAAGGCTTTCCAGCTATGCGTATTCTTCGCCCGCTCACGCCTCAGCCGCCAGCGGTGTATGAGCCAGACGATGCCCACAACAACCCCCGCTTCAAGCGGCAAACCGATGAACGCGTGGGTCCATCCGCGGTGATGCTCAAAGGCAGCGACGGGACCTTTGACCAGCCACAGAACATCGAGGTCGGGCGCCTCTGCCGCAAGCGTCATCGCCAATGTAGCGTAGGCTGCCCTGCGATTGAAGCCCGCCCGCGCAAGGCAGGCTCCGGTCATGAAGTGGGTTATCGGATCCATGGCGTTCAGCATAGCTGACGCGGCGGGGAATTATTCTGGATATATGACCAGACTTCCATCGACTGAGCCGGAGATCGAGGAGTTTCTCGCGGCGTTTGAAGGCTGTACCCTGCCCAAGGCCCGTTGGACCCACGGAGCGCACCTCCTCACCGGAGCCTGCTACCTCCACTCCGTCGGCGAGAACGCCGCAATCGACCGGATGCGCAAATGTGTCCGCCGTTATAACGAAGCCGTCGGCACCCAGAACACCGAGACCAGCGGTTACCACGAGACCATCACAATCGCCTGGATCAAACTGCTGGCCGGACTACTGCGGCGTTCCGAGCCGATCGAGCGGGCGGCCTTCGCGACGCTGGCGGTCGAACATTTTTCGCCACAGCGCGACATCTTCAAGCGTCACTATGACTTCGATCTGGTGGCTTCGAGAGAGGCGCGGCTGGGGTGGGTGGAGCCGACGCTGCAACCTCTCGACTGAGGGTAACGCTGGCTCTTTATAATCCGGCTATGGCGCCTTCCGTTTCGCCCGACCAGCAGATTCAGGCCCTCCGCGACGAACTTCGTCGCCACGAGCATTTGTATTACGTTCTCGACGCGCCAGAGATCAGCGACGCACAGTACGACGTGCTGATGAACCGGCTCAAGGATCTCGAGGCCGAGCATCCCGAGCTGGTGACGTCAGACTCGCCTTCGCAGCGCGTTGGAGGCAAGCCTCGCGACGGCTTTGTGAAGACACCGCACTCCCGGCCGATGCTATCCCTCGACAACGCCTACAACGAGGACGAGCTCCGCGCCTGGGAGAAGCGGGTGCGCGACGCTCTACCTGCCACAGAGACCATCCGCTACGTCTGCGAATTAAAGCTCGACGGACTCTCGCTGGCGCTGCACTACACCGCAGGACCACATCACTCAGCGCAGCTCGAGCGAGGCCTGACGCGCGGGGATGGCACAATCGGCGAGGACGTGACAAGGAATGTGCGCACGATCCGTTCTGTACCGCTGAGCGTCTCCGCAGCGAAGCTGAAGGCTGCAGGATTGCCTCAAAGCTTCGAGGTGCGCGGTGAGGTAGTGCTCCCGCAGGCAGCCTTTGCGAAGATGAATGAGGATCGTGTCGCACAGGGCCTTGCGCCAGCGGTCAACCCGCGTAATGCGGCTGCCGGCACCATTCGTACCCTCGAGCCGAACATCGTGGCACAGCGCCGGCTGGACTTCTACGCCTACTTTTTGCTACGCGACGGAGACACGTTTCTGCCGTTACATTCGCAGGTGCTCGAAGCCCTGCGAACCGCTGGCTTCCGCGTCAACCAGCACGCAAAGACCGTCCAGAGCATCGAAGAGGTACTTGCATTCATTGCCAAAGCGGAGCCGCTCCGGGACACACTCGGCTATGAGATCGACGGTGTCGTTATCAAGCTCGATTCCATCGCGCAGCAGCGTCGTCTAGGTTTCACCGGCAAAGCCCCGCGTTGGGCCATCGCCTATAAGTTCCCTGCACGAGCAGGAATTACGCGGCTCGATGACGTCCTCTTTCAAGTCGGCAGAACGGGCAAGGTCACACCCGTCGCCGCGCTCGCACCGGTCTTCATCGGAGGCACCACCGTCACGCGCGCCACGCTTCATAACGCCGACGAAATCGATCGATTGAATGTCCGCATCGGCGATCTCGTCGACGTCGAACGGGGAGGCGATGTCATTCCCAAGATCACTCGCGTGGTCGAAGAGAAGAACTCGAAGACTCCACGCCAGGCCATCACCTTCCCTACACACTGCCCGCGCTGCAAAGCCGAGCTCGTTCGGGAAGAGGGCGAAGTCGACTGGCGGTGCATTAACGCAAGCTGCCCCGCGCGGCTCGAAGAGGAGCTTCGCCACTTCGCCTCCCGCTCAGTCATGAACATCGAAGGTCTCGGTGAGGTCCTGGTCGCGCAGCTTCTTGGCCATACCATCGAAGAACACGAAGCCGATGAAGCCATCGGACAAACCGATGAGACTCCCACCGAAGCCCCGACACGCAAGGCCCTCGTTCACTCCATCGCCGATATCTACCACTTGAAAAGAGAAGACCTCCTCAAGCTCGAACGAATTGGAGAAAAATCAGCCGACTCGCTTCTCGAGCAGATCGAGCGTTCCAAGCAGGCTCCGCTCAATCGGGTTCTGCTCGGCCTTGGCATTCGCCACGTAGGTGAGCGCACCGCGCAGGTTCTTGCCGAAGAGTTCGGCAGCATGGATGCGCTTATCGCCGCAAGCGAAGAGGAGCTTACGCAGATCAATGACGTAGGCCCGAAGGTCGCCCAGGTCATTCGCGAGTTCTTTTCGAACAGACGAAACCGCGATCTCGTTGAGCGACTCCGCAAGGCCGAGCTCACTTTCACGGCTGAAAAGCGCGTACGCAGTTCCAAGCTCGAGGGACTCACCTTCGTGCTGACGGGAACGCTGCCGAACCTCACCCGCGAGGCCGCGAAGGAGAAGATCGAGTCCGCGGGCGGGCGTGTCTCGGGCAGCGTCAGCAAGAAGACGAGCTATGTCATTGCAGGCGAAGAAGCCGGATCGAAGCTGGACAAGGCTACCTCGCTTGGTGTGCAGGTGCTCGATGAGGCAGGGCTACTCGAGTTGCTTGACCATGGGCCGGCAAAGTAGGGGCGATCTATTGCAATAGCAGATCCATGCCTTTGCCAGTGTCGGACAGCGTCAGGGTGAGAGAGCTTTTGGTTGTGGATGGAGTCAGCGGTTTGCCGTTTGCCGTAGCTGTTGGCTTCGTGGCAGGTTTCCAGCCATAGACTTCTACTGCGATCTCCTTCCACCATGGTTGGTAAGTTCCCTGGTGTTCGCCGATGTGGATGTGAAGTGCGCCGTTCTTGACATCGCAGGTGGAGTCCATGCGGAGATACGCGCTGTTTCGATACGCGAACGAGATGCCGTCGTCCTGATAGAGCGTTCCGTGGCAGTTTTCGCCGGCGTAGACACGCAGCGTCAGAGGTCCCTTCGGAATTTCGACGGTGCTCTGGACGAGCGGTGCAATCGGTACGATGCTGCCGCCGCGAACGTAGACGGGCAGCACCTCAAGAGAGGGTTTAATGAGCAGTGGCATCGCTGCCGGTGGTGCGGTTGCCGGGGTCGCGATAGGTTGTCCTGCGCCGGCTGGCAGCTTTGGTTGTTCTGCATCGCGGCTGATGATGTGGCCAGTGCGATCGAGCTTGTCGCCGGTCCAGTAGTCAAACCATTCGCCGGGCGGGAGCTGCAGGTCGTAGGCGTCGAGCTCATCGGGGTAGGGCGAGGGCGCGATGAGAAGATCAGGCCCGAACATGTATTCGCCGCCTGCATCAAGATCGATAGGGTGACCGTCGGGTGCTACCGCAGGAAACTCGAGGAAGAGCGGACGGACGATGGGCACCCCGGTGCGCGACATCTCCTCAGCGAGTGTGTAGAGATACGGCATCAGGCGATAGCGCTCGTTGATATAGCGGCGGCGGATCTCCTCCTGCTGCGGTCCATGCACCCACGGTTCCTGGTCGCCGGTGCCCTTGGCGGTGTGGTCGCGGTCGATGGGTTGGAAGGTAGCAAGCTCAATCCACTTGGTCAGCAGATCAGGCTGCGGAGTTCCCGCGAAACCTCCCACGTCCGCGCCGCTCAGGCCGAAGCCGCTCAGGCCGAGGTTCAGCAGCATGGGCGTGGTTAGGCGAAGGTGGTTCCACGTGGAGCTGTTGTCTCCTGTCCATGTGGCTGAGTAGCGCTGGCCTCCGGCATAGCTCGCACGCGTGAGTACGAAAGGCCGCTGATCGGGCTTGAGTCTCAGCAATCCGTCATTGGTCCCCCGCGTATTCTGCATGCCGAAGACGTTGTGGATCTCAAGATGAGTCGCGGTGCGTGTGATGAAGCCGGGCTCGTCGATGCGATGCTGCACGGTATCGGGCATCGTCTTGGTGGGAATTTTGAAGATCGCGGGCTCGTTCATGTCGTTCCAGAATCCCCCGACGCCTTCCTGATAGAAGTCCTTGTACAAAGTGCCCCACCATGCGCGACTTTGTTGCCGAGTGAAGTCGGGAAAGACCGCAGGCCCCGGCCAAACCTCCGCGATGTACAGCGAGCCATCCGCATTCTTCACAAAATGATCGCCCGCCATACCCGTATCAAACGGCGCATAGCCCTGGTCCGGCAGATAGGCGATGTGCAGGTCCGTGATGGCGACGACGTGGAACTCCTTGCGCGATAACTCATCGATCAATCCGGTGAAATTCGGGAAGCGTGCCGTGTCTACGGTAAATGGACGGTTGTTCTTCTGGTAGTCGATGTCGAGGTAGAGCGCGTCGGCAGGAATTTTGTCGGCACGGAGCCGGTTGGCTATCTCGAGGACGCGTGACTGCGACTCGTAGCTGTAGCGTGACTGCTGAAAGCCCAGCGACCACAGCGGCGGCAGCGGCGAAGGGCCTGTCAGCCATGCATAGGTCTCGACGACCTGTTTTGGAGTGGGCCCGTTGAGCAGATAGTAATCAATGGGGCCATCGGGCGCACCGAATGAATAAGCGTCCGTCAGTTCCTTGCCGAAGTCGAAGCTGCTGCGCCATGTGTTGTCGAAGAGGACGCCGATGGCTCGACCACCGCTCATCGAGATGAAGAAGGGAATGCTCTTATAGATCGGGTCGGTCGATTCCTGATAGCCGAACGTGTCGGTATTCCAGTCTGTGAAAGCCATGCCACGCCGATCGAGGGGGCCCACTTTGTCGCCGAGACCGAAGAAGTGCTCGTCGGGCTGCATCTGCTTGTAGAGGCGGAAGCTGTTTCCGTGGTATTCGACTGGCCGGTAGTCCTGCTGGAGGAGATGGCCGGCGAGATCG
>DATDHL010000204.1:0-5013 GCA_036521575.1 Edaphobacter sp.
ACTCTGGCCATCAGCCGCAAACCGGAACTCTCGCGGATTCCACCCGACCGCATCCTGTGCCCGAAAGCTGAAATCCGTGCTGATTAACAACGGACTTACCGACTGATAAGGCGGCGTAGCCAGCTCTGCATAGTCATGCGCGGGCCGTGGAACCCCTACCGGCAGTACTCGCAGAATCCAGCCCGAAGCGAGCGGCTCCAGCATCACCTCAAGCCCGTTCCCGATCGGTCGCACGAACCCCTCACCGGCGTGAACCTCCCCTTCCAGCACCCCACGAACGCAACCCTTACTACCCGCAGGCGCCGCCCACCCGGTCTTCACTCCCAACACCACCACCCAAACCACCGCAGCGACCCACAGCCTAATGCGCATTCTCCTCCATCGCCTCAGTCAGCGCGCGCCGGAGCGCCTCCTGCTCTTCCTTCTCCAGTTTCGCCCCATCCTTGGTCAGATAAAACACGTCGATCGCCATCTCCCCTTCGGTATCGATCAGCGCCACCTCAATATTGCACCCGAATCCGGCCAGAGTCAGGCTCAGAGCGCGCAGCAGCCCGGAAACGTCCTGCGTCACCACCTCCAGCAGCGTGCTGTGCGAGGACGCCTCATCGTCAAACTCGACCCGCGTCTCCACAACCACCTTCGGAGCTTTGCGCCGCCCCCGTCTCCGTCCACTCAGCAGCTTCTCGACCGATACCGCTCCCGTCATCACATCGTGGACGCTCTTCACAAACGCCACATGCTCCGAAGCATTCATTTCCAGCGTCTGAAAGCTATCCGTAAACCGAAAACTATCCACCACCACGCCCTGCCGGTTCGAGAAAGCATCGGCCGTGACGATATTCATGCCCCAACCAGCCAACGCCCCCGACATATTCGCGAACAGGAGCGCGCGATCCGGCGTCACCACCGTCAGTTCGCTCACCGCAGGCGAGTACCGGAAGTCCAGCTGCACCGTATCCTCCCCCAGCCGCTGCGCCATCTGGAAGTGCGTCCTTACCTGCTCGGGCGTACGCGTCCGCACATATCGCTCCGGAAACCCTTCCAGATAGCCCGCCACAGCCGCTCGCTGTCCCGGCAGCAGGGACGCCACCCGATGCACGAGTTCGCTCTCAGCCTGCGCCCCTACGCGCTCCTCATCCACGCTGCGATCCAGATGGTTTGCCGTCGCGATGTAAAGCCGCCATAGATTCTCCGCCTTCCACGGCGTCAGCGCGTCCGGATGCACCGCATTGATGTCCGCATACGTAAACAGCGTCAGCATCCGCAGCATCTCCGGTGTCTGAACCTTACCCGCAAACGCCCCCACCGTCTCGGCGTCGAAGATATCCCTCCTCAGCGCAGCCGACATCTCCAGATGGTTCGTAATCAGCCCCATCACCAATTCGCTTTCATACGAATCCAATTCCAGCCGGGCCAGCACACTCTGCGTCAACCGCGCACTCTCCTGCGCATGGTTGCCCGTCTCGCGTCCCTTCCCCGTGTCATGCAGCAGGGCCGCCAAATAAAGCAGCCCCGGATGCGGCAACTCTCGCAGCAATACTCCAAACCGCGTCGACCACTCCGCCTTCGCGCCCGTCTGCGTATCTTCCAGATCGTGCAGCGTATCGATCAGCACAAACGTGTGCTCGTCGACCGTGTACCGGTGGTACGCATCACGAATCACCAACGCATCGATCCCATGAAACTCCGGAATCAGAAGTTCCAGCACCCCCAGCGCATGCATCGAGCGCAGCGCGACGCCCGTATGCCGTCCCGTCAAAATCTCCTGTAGCTTATTCCACAGCGTCGGTCCCTCTTCCAGATGCGCCGACATCAACGGCAGCCCATCCGAAATCCGCCCCTCCGCCTCCCTGCCCAGCGTGCATCCCGTCCGCGCCATCGCCGCAAACACCTGCAGTACGACATCAGGATCGTTCGCGGGATCCTCGCCCCCCGCCGTCACCGCATCCAGCACCACCCGTCCCCGCTCGAGACGAAAACCCTGCTGCTCCGTACCCTGTGCCTTCCGGTCACGCCGCAAACCAAGCAGCTTCGAAGAAGTCTTGGCCGCTGGTGCCGGAGTCTCCTCCATCATCTGCTTTACCCGCTGCTCCACACTCCGGGCATGCCTGAAGTAGATCCGCATCCAGTACGCCGCATCCACCTTCTTCGGACGGCGCCCGACCAGTCCAATCTCTCCCTCAGCCGCGGCGTCCTGGGCCTGCCACGCCAACGTATTGTCGTCCCGCTCATGCCGATAGTGCAGAAAGCATCGCACCAGCCGCAGAAACTCCACCGCCTGACGAAATTCCCGTCCCTCCTCCGCATCTCCGTTCTTCGTCTCGACCCCCGCCACCCCTTGCAAACGCGCCAGCCACCCGCACACATTCACATCGCGCAGGCCACCCGGACAGTCTTTGATGTTCGGCTCCAGATGAAACAGCGTGTCCCCATATTTCGCATGACGAGCCCGCGTCAGCTCCATCAAACGCCCCACAATCGCCTTCTGATCTCGCTGCAACAGCTTCGGCACCACCTGTCCCGCCAGCTTGTTGTACAGCTCCGCATCACCCGTCAGCAGACGATGATCCAGCAGCGACAGCGCAAACTCCGCATTATCCTCATCGAACTTCTCGCACTCCGCCAGCCTCCGCGTCGCCGGCGAAACCCGAATCCCGCAGTCCCAAAGCTCCTGGTTCACCCGTCGGATCGCGTCCTTCACGTCCTTCTCGACCACCCGGCCATTCAGCAGAAACAGGAGGTCCACATCCGAGTACGGAAAAAGCTCCCGCCGCCCATACCCACCCACTGCCAGCACAGCAATCCCATTCGCCAGCCGCCCATCCTGTTCGATAGCCTGCTGCCAAAGCCCGCCAACCAGCTCGTCGAGCGCCCGCGCCCGCGCCGCAATCGTCACCGACCCAGACGCGCCCGTCTCGAACGCACCACGAATCTCCAGCATCATCCGCTGGTACTTCCCGCGCATCCCGCTGCTTGTGGATTCGTTTACCTGCATCTGTCTTTTGCCGTCGGAGACTCCAGCATACAACCAACGAGCACTCTGCTCACTAGAGATTCATCCGCACAGCAGATGCAGCCGCTTTATAGCGCGATCTCTCCCCGCTCGTCGTTGCGTATCCGGATCGCCTCGTCGATCTTCGAGATAAAGATCTTCCCATCTCCGATCGTTCCTGTCCGTGCCGCCGTAATGATCGCGTTCACCGTCTTGTCGACCATCTCATCGGTCACCACGATCTCGATCTTCACCTTCGGCAGCAAATCTACCTCATACTCTCTTCCGCGGTAGACCTCTGTGTGGCCCTTCTGCCGCCCATGTCCCCGCGCCTCCATAATCGTCATCCCGTCGATGCCGACCTCCACCAGCGCATCCTTCACCGCATCCAGCTTCGACGGCTGAATCACCGCTTCAATCTTCTGCATATCCTCTTAGCCCTTCCTATAGCTCACAGCTCAAAGCCCGTAGCTTAGTGCGCCCAATCGTACCCTTCTTCGCCGTGTTGCGACAGGTCCAGGCCAGTGCGCTCATCTTCCTCACTCACCCTAAGTCCAATCACCTTGTCCACAACGAACAAAATTACCAGCGTACCTACAATAGAAAGACTCCATGCAATCGCCACACCGGCTGCCTGATTCAGCACCTGATGCGCGTTGCCCTCAAACAACCCGGTAGCCTTCCCCGCCCCAAAGATCGGATTGATCGCGCTATTGGCAAATACGCCCGTCAGCAGTGCTCCCAGCGTTCCACCGGCGCCATGCACGCCAAACGCATCCAACGAGTCGTCATACCCAAACCACGCCTTCACCTTCACGACCATCAGGTAGCAGACCACGCCCGCAATCAGCCCAATCCACAGTGCCGATATCGGCGTCACAAACCCCGCAGCCGGAGTAATCGCGACCAGCCCGGCCACCGCGCCCGAGATCGCTCCCAGCGCCGAAACCTTGCCCTGCCGAAGCCACTCCGCTCCACTCCATCCGATCGTCGCCGCCGCCGCGCCAAAGTGCGTCGCCACGAAAGCCGAGGTCGCCAGCGTTCCAGCAGCAAGCGCCGACCCTGCATTGAACCCAAACCAGCCCACCCACAGCAGACAAGCCCCGATAAAGCTCAGCACCACCGAGTGCGGAGGCATCGGCACCTTCGGGTACCCCAGTCTCTTCCCCAGGTACAACGCCGTCACTAGCGCCGACACACCCGAAGTCACATGCACCACCGTTCCGCCGGCAAAGTCCAGGCAAGGAATCCGCCCGCCCAACGAAGCGTTCAGAAAACCGCCCTTACCCCAAACCATGTGGGCCATCGGACTGTAGACAAACAGCGCCCAAAGCACCATAAACACCAGCATCGCCGAAAACTTCATCCGCTCCGCAAACGCACCCGTAATCAGCGCCGGCGTAATAATTGCGAACATTAGCTGATACACCATGAACGTCTGCAGCGGAATCGTCGCCGCATACTTCACATCAGGAGCCAGCCCTACCCCTTTCAGCAACACGTTATGCAACCCGCCAATAAACGCGTTTCCTTCGCCGAAGGCCAGCGAGTAAGTCACCAGCGCCCACAGCACCGTAATCACGGCCATCATGGCGAAGGTCTGCATCATCGTTCCCAGAATGTTCTTCTTGCGCACCAACCCGCCATAGAACAGCGCCAGCCCCGGCCCGCTCATCATCAGCACCAGTGCCGCCGACACCAGCATCCACGCGTTGTCCCCGGAGGTCTGCGCCGTCGCAATCGCCGCAGCATTGTCGGCAGCCTGTTTCTCCAATGCCGCAATGCGGTCCGTCTGCGTTGCACCCGTCGCAGGCGCAGTAGCCTGTGCCACAGCCACCGGTCCACTCACGACCGCTCCGCCAAAGATCAGCGCCAACACCAGAACCAGAAACACCTTCACTGCTGAAAAACGCATGGTTCAATCACCCGTTTCAAAGTTAGTAGTTGTAAAACCTTGTAGGTAATGACAAAAAGAGAAGATACTGCGGCGATCCCGCTCATTCGCGGTCTACGACGGTTTG
>DATDHL010000205.1:0-2525 GCA_036521575.1 Edaphobacter sp.
GCGAGCGAAGGACGGCACCATTGTGGAGGTCTTTGAGTGGGCGGCCGGTGGGGTTGAACGGGCTCATGAGAATCCTGTTGTGCGGAAGCTCTGGGAGCGTTATGCCGCCGCCTGCGATATCGTGCCGTTGACCTCGCTGGAAGAATCAGCCTCCATGTTTGCATCGTTTGTGCCTCTCGATCTTTAGGCGAAGAGTCCTGGTTGGGTTTGGCTGCTGATGGTTGCTGGTTGGGGCCGGATGGTGTCGCCGATTCGCGGCAGGGAGTTGTTTTTAGAGCGGCCTCCGAGGTTGTATTTGTCGCGGACCCGGTCGACGATCTGCGAGATTTGGCGGGCGTAGGTGGGGGAGGCGAAGTCAGCGTGGTCGAAGCGGCGGTGGTAGTCGGGCTCGAGGGAGGGGAAGTGCTCGCGAACGAAGCTCAGGTAGGTAGGACGCGAGCACGGCTTTAGGAAGAGGGGATTGACGGCGAAGAAGCTGGCGTTTGCTTCTGCGGCGCGACGGGCCATGCCGTCGATGGCCTCTTCCGAATCGGTGATGCCGGGGAGTAGCGGGGCGCAGAGGACTCCGGCACGGATGCCGGCTTCGCGCAGGCGTCGGACGGCCTCGAAGCGGAGGTCGGGACGGGGGGCGCGGGGTTCGAGTTTGCGGGCGAGGCTAGCGTCGGGGGTGGTGATGGTGATGTTGACGGCGAGGGTGTTGCGGCGGGCGATCTCGACGAGGAGGTCGATGTCGCGAGTGATGAGGCGGGACTTAGTGACGATGCCGAGGCGGTAGCCGGACTTGCGGGCGAAGACCTCGAGAAGGCTGCGGGTGATGCGGGCACGGCGTTCGATGGGCTGCCAGGGGTCGGTGGCGGTGCCGAGGGCGATCTCCTGGGTGGGGTCGATTTTGCGGAGCTCCTGTTCGAGGAGCCAGGCGGCGTTTTGCTTGAGGAAGATGAGGTGCTCGAAGGATAGAGGGTCGCGGAAATCGGTGAGCTGCGAGGGAGGCTGCGAATCCTGAATGTGGACGGGTTCCGGCTCGCGACGGTTGGCGGGTTCGTCTGGGTGTGATGGGGGCTCTGGGGTGTAGGGAGGTTTGGGCGCCATGAACTCGTGGGTGTAGCGGGCATAGCAGTATCGGCAGGCGAACTCGCATCCGCGGTAGGGGTTGATGCTGTAGGCCATCCAGAGCATCCGTTTGGAGATGGAGCGGTTGAGGATGCTGCGGACAGCGAGGGTCTTGAATTCGATGAGGTGGCCGTCGTCGGCGTGGCGGGATTGGGCGGCCATGCGGGCGATGCCGGTGTGTTGCTGGGGGAGGATAGGGAAGAGGGAAGCGCTGCTCATTTTCGCCATTTGTTCGCCTCACTGAACCGAGAATAGGCAGGGTCGTCCGTGGTGTCAAGTGGCACGCTAACCCCAATGGGGAGAGAGCGCGGATGCGGATCCGTGGGTCTTCAGGGGTCTTCATACGGGATTAAGGTGTTTGAACCTATAATCACAGACCTTGCCAGCATGTTGCTTCGTGACTACGTCCGTCGACTGGTTCAGCGATACATGAGGATTTCCCTGGCTCCGATTGCTGTCGTGCTGGTCGCGGGTTTTTTATCGATTCAGAATGCAGAGGCAAAGACCAGCGCTCAGGCGGTTTTGACACCAGAGAGCGTCCTGTTTCCAAGCACGGCTGTGGGTAAGACAAGCGCTGCTCAGACGGTGACGCTGTCGAATCCAGGCACGGCGACGTTGAAGATCACGGGTGTTACATTGAGCGGCGCGGACCCCGGAGATTTTGTGCTGGGCAAGACCTGCGGGAAGACGCTCGCGAGGGGTAAGAGCTGCGCCATTACTGTCAGCTTTGCACCGGTGTCCGCGGCTGCCTTTACGGGGGCCGTCAGCGTTGCGGACAGTGCGGCGGGCTCGCCCCATACTGTTGCTCTCAGCGGAATTGGGACGGCTGCTTCAAGTTCTGCGCAGACGCTGGTTATTGAGCCGGATCAGGGGCTGACGCCGATCTACAACCTGCTGAACTCGGCCAAGAAGACCATCGACATGACGATGTATGAGCTGGTGGATACCCAGTGCCAGCAGATTCTGGCGCAGCAGGCGGCCAAGGGCGTTGCGGTGCGGGTCATCCTGGATCAGGCTCTTGAGAAGACTAGAAACATACCGGTCTTCACGTTCCTCAACGCGAACGGGGTGAAGGCGGTGTGGGCGAATCCTGTTTTTCAGGCGAGTCACCAGAAGACGATCACGGTGGATGGCAAGACGACGGCCATCATGTCGTTGAATCTGACGAGCCGGTACTATTCGAGCTCGCGCGACTTTGCTGTGATTGAGACCAACCCCAACGATATTGCTGCGATTGAGACGACGTTTAATTCGGACTTTACTTCAAGCGCGATTACGCCCCCTGTCGGCGATGACTTGATTTGGAGTCCTACCAACTCGCTGAGTGCGCTGCTTGGCCTGATCGGCTCGGCTAAGACGAGTCTTGAGGTGGAGAACGAGGAGATGGGTGACGCGCAGATTGTCACGGCGCTTGA
>DATDHL010000206.1:0-2439 GCA_036521575.1 Edaphobacter sp.
GCCTCCGTAATCTTCCCATCCGCCAGCATCTCGCTCAGCACAAGATTCCGCCGCCGCAGCGCCCGCTCCGGAAACCGAACCGGCGAATAGTACTCCGGCCCCTTCGGCAACCCCGCCAGCAACGCAGCCTCCGGCAACGTCAGATCCTTCGCATGTTTGCTGAAGTAGTACTGCGACCCCGCCTCGAACCCATACGTCCCACGCCCCAGATAAATCTGGTTCGCATACAGTTCAAAGATCTGCTGTTTCGTGAAGTGACGCTCAATCTGCATCGACAGAATCACTTCCTGCAGCTTCCGCCCGTATGTCTTCTCCGACGAAAGAAACAGGTTCCGCGCCAGCTGCATCGTAATCGTCGATGCCCCCTGCGCTCTGCCCTGCGCATGCAGATCGCGATACGCCGCCCCCACCGCCCGCACCAGGTTCACCCCCCAGTTGCGCTCAAAGCTCTTGTCCTCAATCGAGATAATCGCCTGCCGCAGCACCGGCGCAAACTCTGAATACGGCACCACCACCCGCCGCTCCAGTGCAAACGACCCGAACACCCTTCCATGAACATCCAGCAATTCCGTCGTCGTATTCGGGTGATACCGCGCCAGGTCCTCCATCTGCGGAAGATCAATCGAGTAGACCAGCATCAGCCCACACAGCGCCCCAAAGACAGCCGACAACCCCAGCAAGGTATAGAACGTAACCCGCCGCGCGATCCTGCGGCTCGGATACTCCGGTCCCATCAGCACACGACGAAAAAGCCGTCGCCACCGAGGTTCAACTTCAATCTCTACAGCCGTTGTCTCGCGATGAAATAAGCTCGGCACTGGTCTCTCACAATAGCATGCATACACACACAACTGCGGCAGATCAGAGCGCCAAGAATCAGGAAGGAAAAATGGTTATTACGCGGCTTTGCCCTTCAAAATATCAAGCGCCTTCGTAAGCTGTTCATCTACCGTCACGCTCGACTTCGGCTGTGTGGGTTGATTATCGGCAGGCGTCGTTTCGTCGTCCGCCACTCCACCATCGTCAACGTTCGAAGCCACCAGAACTCCCGGCGTCACGCCTTCATCCTGAAGCTTCTTACCCGAAGGCGACTCGTACTTTGCCACCGAAAGAATCAGCGCCGCACCATCCGGCAGCTCAAACGTCTTCTGCTGAGCGCCCTCGCCAAAGGTCTTCTCGCCTACCACATCAGCGCGCTTGTTATCCAGCAGCGCAGCAGCCACCAGTTCTCCCGGTCCAGCCGTTCCACGATTCACCAGCACAACCACAGGAGCCGTCGCATTGACCGCCTTCGAAGGATCCGCTGTAAACGTCTGCTTCTGCACCTTCTGCCCTTCGAGCATCGCAATCGTGCCCGACTTCAACAGCAAATTCGCCAGCCGCGTGGCCTCCGTCATATCACCCGCAGCAACATCCCGCAGGTCCAGCAGAATCTTCTTGTTCCCAGCCTTCGACATCCCCTTCAGCTTGGTCTCGACCTGCTGCACATGATCATGGTCCAGAACCACCGGCTTCAGATAAAGAATCGACGAGTTCTCATACATCGTCTCAGCGACCGGAGGCATAGCCATCACACTCCGCGTCATGCTGACCTTCTCCGGCACCGCCTTCCGAGGCCGTACCACCGAAACCGTCAGCTCGCTCCCCGGCTGTCCCTCCAACAACATTTGAATCATCGCCAGCGAAAGGTCGCGCGTATCCTGCGACCCGATCGCCTCGATAATGTCGCCGTCATTCAGGTTCGCCTTGTCCGCCGGACTCCCAGGCACCACCGAAACTACCGTCGCATAGCCATACCGCTTCGACACGTTGATCCCAACCTGTGCCTTACCGCCCTTGTCCGCCTTGTACGCCTTATAGTCCTCAGGCGTCAGGTAGCTCGAGTCCGCATCTAGCGACTCCAGCAGCCCACGCAGCGCGCCATTCGTCACCGAGCTGATGTTCGGCTCCTCGACGTAATCTGTCTGGATGTGACGCAGCACCTGGCTGTAGACATCGATCTGGCGATAGGCTCCCTCCTGCTGTTCCGTGGCAGCGCTCACACCGCTCGAGTTCACGCCAAGAAATACGGTGAGCACAAGAACAACCGACACGACCAGCAGCAGAATCTTCGTAATCTTAGGCATAGACAAGGACATCTCCGGAACAACTTTGACAGACACATCTCACCCTGCCGGCAACCGGCAGCTGGGCGATACGGGTTAGACGTATCCCGCTGCTGAAATGATACTCTCGTACGAAGATTGCGTGCGACCTGGCGGTCTGCAACGTTGGTGGCGGTGGACAGAATCGAACTGTCGACCTACGGGTTATGAGTCCGTCGCTCTAACCATCTGAGCTACACCGCCGATGTGGTGAGTGACCGTGCCTCTGGGACAATCGCGACAGGGAGAAGGAGAATCGCCGCGGCACAGCCAGATACCATCATACTTGATTCCA
>DATDHL010000207.1:0-5719 GCA_036521575.1 Edaphobacter sp.
TGCACACCACGCACAAACTTCCATTCCATTTCAAGAGGTCGCGGACATGTCTGCAAAGTACATCTTCGTAACGGGCGGCGTCGTGTCTTCGCTCGGCAAGGGTCTCGCCGCAGCCTCCATCGGCTGCCTGCTTGAGGCCCGCGGACTCAAGGTCAATCTCATGAAGTTTGACCCCTATCTCAACGTCGATCCGGGCACCATGAGCCCCTTCCAGCACGGCGAAGTCTTCGTCACCGACGACGGCGCCGAAACCGATCTCGACCTCGGCCACTACGAGCGCTTCACCCACGCAAAGCTCACGCGCGACAACAACCTTACCACCGGCCGCATCTACGAGCAGATCATCACCAAGGAGCGCCGCGGCGACTATCTCGGCAAGACCGTCCAGGTCATCCCCCACGTCACCAACGAGATCAAGAACGCCATGCGCAAGGTCTCGGCCGACTGCGACGTCACCATTGTCGAGATTGGCGGCACCGTAGGCGACATTGAGTCCCTCCCCTTTCTTGAAGCCATCCGCCAGATGCGCCAGGACCTCGGCCGCGACAACACAGTCTTCGTCCACGTCACCCTCATCCCCTGGATCGCCGCCGCGCAAGAGCTCAAGACCAAGCCCACCCAGCACTCCGTCAAAGAGATGCTCTCCATCGGTATCCAGCCTGACATCCTCCTCTGCCGCAGCGACCGTGCCGTCCCCCGTGAGATGCGCTCAAAAATCGCCCTCTTCTGCAACGTCGAAGAGCTCGCCGTCATCGCCGCCCGCGACGTAGCCAGCATCTACGAAGTACCCTTGAACTTCGCGCAGGAAGGCGTCGACGCCCTCGCTCTCAAGTACCTCCGCATCGAAACCCCCGCCCCCGACCTTTCCAAGTGGCAGGACATCGTCTACCGCGCCTACAACCCCAAGGACGAAGTCTCCATCGCCATCGTCGGCAAGTACGTCGAGTACGAAGACAGCTATAAGTCCCTCAAAGAAGCCCTCGTTCACGGTGCCCTCGCCCACAACCTCAAGCTCCGCGTTACCTGGATCGAAGCCGAAGGCCTCGAGACCAAAGACCCCGACGGCCGCCCCACCCTCGAATACCAGCACCAACTAGCCGGATTCGACGGCATCCTCGTTCCAGGCGGCTTCGGCAAGCGCGGCATCGAGGGCATGCTCAACGCTATTCGCTACGCCCGCGAAACCGGCACCCCCTACTTCGGCATCTGCCTCGGCATGCAGACCGCCTGCATCGAGTACGCCCGCAACGTCTGCGGCCTCAAAGACGCCAACTCCGGCGAGTTCGACCCCGCCACTCCTTACCGCATCATCTACAAGCTCCGCGAACTCACCGGCGTCGAAGAGATGGGCGGCACCATGCGCCTCGGAGCCTGGGACTGCGTCATGGAGCCCGACTCCCTCGCCGCCCACGCCTACGGCACCACCGAGATCAGCGAGCGCCACCGCCACCGCTACGAGTTCAACCGTGAGTACGAAGCCATCCTAACCGGCGGCGGCCTCCGTCTCACCGGTACCACTCCCGACGCCACGTACGTCGAAATCGTCGAGATCCCCACCCACCCCTTCTTTCTCGGCTGCCAGTTCCACCCCGAGTTCAAATCGAAACCGCTCGAGCCGCACCCGCTCTTCCGCGACTTCATTGCGGCCAGCTACCAGAACCGCCTCGTCCAGCACCACACCCACGCCTCCGAATCCCATATCCCCCAAACCACCTAACTTCGTCCGCGCAGGGAACCGCTCTTGTTTTGCTTTTGCTGTTGCTTTTCTGGTTGTCATCCCCGAAGGGGATCTGCTGTTGCCGCTGCAGGTTCTACTCCGCAATATCCACCACAACCTTAGCCAGAGCCTTCCCACTCTCCACCAACTCATGCGCCGCGAGAGCCGTGTCCAGCGCGAACCGCCGCTCATCCACTAAGGGCGTCAGCCTGCCAGCCTCAACCAGCCTCGTAGCCTCTCGCATAATCTCCCCGTGATGCGCCCGGCCTCTACCCGTCAACATAGGCAGCA
The DNA here is from genome assembly GCA_036521575.1 of Edaphobacter sp. Lineage (GTDB taxonomy): Bacteria > Acidobacteriota > Terriglobia > Terriglobales > Acidobacteriaceae > Edaphobacter. Next base: position 2,009 of record DATDHL010000207.1, read on the forward strand.
GCGTAAATACGCCCGAGTAAGTAGCCCCACGAAACGATAAAGGCGCCAGCTTATGCGTCCCCCACCCCAAGCTGCTCAGTACATGACCCGTATAGACCTTCGCCGCAACGAACGAGTCATCCAGCGTTGCGCCACCCACCGTGTCGTACACCACATCGAACCCCTCGCCACCCGTATGCGCCGCCACATACTGCTCGACATTCCTGGAGCGATAGTCGATCGCCACAGCCCCATAGCTCTCTACAATCGCCTTCTTCTCCGGTGAAACCGTAGCAAACACCTCCGCCCCGCGAGCCTGGGCAAGCTGCACCGCCACATGCCCCACCCCGCCAGCACCGGCATGAACCAACACCTTCTGCCCCGCATGAACATTTCCGCGGTCAACAAGCCCTTCCCACACTGTAATAAAGGAAAGCGGAATCGCAGCCGCCTGACGCATGGTTACGTTCCCGGGCTTCTTGGCGAGCAAATCGACATCCACCGCTGCAAACTCCGCCAGCGATCCCTGCAACCCACCAACGCCACCGGCCAGCCCATACACCTCATCACCCACGCTGAAGCCACTCACTCCAGCACCCAACTCTTCGACAACTCCAGCCATATCCATGCCAAGAATTGCCGGCAAGGGCTGCTTCGCATGAGCCCCATTGCCACTGCGAATCTTCGTATCCAGCGGATTCACGCCACTGGCCTTGATCCGCACCAGCACCTGCCCAGCCACCGGCTTCGGCCTCGCAACCTCCATCAACCGAAAGGGTGAGTTGTACTCCTCCAGAACCGCCGCACGCATCGTCGATGAACCTGTCATACCTCCTAAGATTCCTATCAAACCCGTTTCGATTCAATCGACGCGACACGCTATCCCGGATCACTCCGCAGACCCAGCCCCTGATACACCACCTCCACATCCTCCAACTCCACCCGCCCAGCCTGCTCATTCACAATTCTCCGGTGCCTCCGTCGCATCATCCCGTGCACAATCGCGACGAAGCACACGGCATACACCAGATGCCTCCCACTCCGTTCCATCCAACCTTCCAGACTCACCGTATACATCACCAGCAGCGGAAAATAGACCAAATACGGGATCACCACAAGCGCAGGATTCCTCTCCCCCGCAGACTGCCACTTTGTAAAAGGCACAACCTTCACCTTCATGAAGAAAGCATCAGTCAGCAGCAGACTCAACCCCACCGCGACCACGATCTGCACCGCTGTAACTCTCCATCCCCGCAAAGCCGCTAGCCCAATCGCACGCGCACCCGCAACCGCAGCCAACGTCAGCAGCGACGCCCACAGAAACACCCACACCTTCGTCGCCACCAAATGATCCAGCCGAGGCCGCCCATGAATAATCCCAAACACCCAACTACCTCGTGCATCCACCGGCGACACTAACGCCATACGCAACCCCGTAACAACCCAGAACGCCAGCATAGGAATCGCCGCGCGCAGCCCATACTCCGTGACGCCAAACCGGACATACCCATGCCCCGGCGTAATCACAATCGCGCTGGCAATCATCAACGTAATCCCGACGCCCCCATACATCGCCAGATACACACGATGCCGCTGCGTCCGCAACAACGTCTGATTGATAAAGTGATACACCGCCCGCCGCTGCGGTATTCGCAACACAACTGCATGCAGCAACCCACCCATCCATCTTGAAATCCATCTCTGCCGACGCGCCGCCGTGAAGCCTTCAATCAACTGCCGCGTCCGTCGCCGATAAGCCAGCGGATACGTCACAACCACCACAAACATCGCCAGCAAAGTCGCAAAGAGTCCGGTCCGCCCCAACGCCGAAAACACTGGTAGTGTCGAGGACCCAGCCAGAATCCGCTCATAAATCCCCAGAAACCAGAACGGCGGGAAATACCGAACCACCACGCTATCCGATTCCAACAGCGGACGAAGAAACATCATCAGCATCGGAGCCAAAATAAAAACCGTAAGCAACAGCATCATCGAAACACCCTGCAGAAGCGGCGAAAAACTCCGCGACAACCGCTGCCCAACCACAAGGATCAGCACTCCCTGCAACCCCAGAAAGAACGCCACAACAAACACTCCCGCCAACCCGACCGCCACAACGTGAGCGAGCAGATACCGCACAAGCCCCGGCATATCCGCCACAAACGGAAAGAACACCGCACCCAGCACATTCATCCCGACCAGAAACATAGCCAGAAAAATCACCAGCGCCGCAATCCTCGCCCAGAACAACCTCCGCCCCGGAATCGGCAGGGTCGACAGCACAAACACATCCAGCAGTTCCGGAAACAGCAACTCCCACTCAAACACCGTCACCGCTCCCATCACCACAAACGAGTACATCACATAGAAGTAATGATGATTCACCTGCGACCAAAACGGCGGTTTCAAAGGACGAATCGGCGGAACTCCGTGATACACCGGATACAGAAACAGCGCAAAGAGCAGCTGCGGCACGGCAATCACAGCCGCCGCCAGAATCAGCCGCTTCATCATCTCTCCTTCAACCGACACCATGTCGTTGTTGAAGAACCGATCCAGCAGATGCCGCACCAACAGCTCGAACTGGCTCCGTTCCGGCTGCACCACTGGCCCCATCGCCGCCTGCACCTCTAGCGACAGCACCGCATGTTCGGGCTCATCAATCTGACGAATCATTTCTTTAAGCATGGGTCACCCTCATCACCTCGACCATCTCCCGCGCTACTGCCCGCGTGTCCTGTTGCTGTACAAGCTGCGCAAACACTCGTTCCAGATTCGGCAGCTCCATCAGCTTCGTCAGCTCACCCGGAGCGGCATCCGCAACAATCCGCCCCCGCGCAATCACGATCACCCGATCGCATATCTGCTCCACCACCTCCAGCACATGCGAGATGTACAGAATCGCCTTCCCCTGCGCCGCCAGTTCCTGCAGCAAATCCTTGAACAGCCGTGCCGTCACCACATCCAGCCCCGACAGCGGCTCATCGAACACCAGTAGCTTCGGATCATGCATCAGCGCCGCCGCAATCAGCACCCGCTGCTTCATTCCCTTCGAGTACAGCGAAATCGGCGAGTGTCGCCAAGACTCCAGCGCCAGCAGCTTCAGCAACTCCGTAGCCTTAAGCTCGATCAACCGCTCGCCCATCCCCCGCAGCCTGCCCACCAGCTGCAGATACTCAAGCCCAGTCAGATACGTGTAGACATGCGCCTCCTCCGGCACATATCCAAACGCTGCACGAAACCCCACCAGGTCATCGAGAATATCTTTCCCCTCAAACAGCACCCGCCCATCATTCGGCTGCAATATCCCCGTAATGATCTTCACCGTAGTTGACTTCCCCGAACCGTTCGGCCCCAGGTACCCCACAATCTCGCCCGCCTGCAATCCAAAGCTCACATCCTGAATCGCCGGAATCCCTCGATACCGCTTCGTCAACCGCTGCAACTCGAGCATTGGGCGCGTCCTCCACTCACCCTATGTAGCAAACTACTAAGACACTAGTCAAGTAGCATGCTACATAGGTACAATTCCCGCCATGGCAGCCGAGACCAAACTCTCGCACACCGCCGCGATGATCCTCCAGGCCTTGCACGCCGGCTACATCTACGGCTTCAGCGTCATGGAGATGACCGGCTTGCCCAGCGGTACCGTCTATCCCGCCCTACGCCGCCTCGAGCGCGACGAGCTCATTCGCTCCCACTGGGAGCAGCAATCCATCGCCGACTCCGCCC
>DATDHL010000208.1:0-4151 GCA_036521575.1 Edaphobacter sp.
TAGCAGCGTTAGTAGCTGATGAACTCGTTGCTTCCGCGGCGCAGACGCACGCCCGCAATGCCAAACACAGCCGCAAGGCCGAACAACGCCACATTCCAGAACACCATCGGATGAAACCATCCCGGCGTCAGCGTCCAATCCTGCCCGCTCCACACAGTAACCAAAGTCGCCACAATCAGGCATTGAAAGCAGATCACCAGAAACAGCTGGCCGCGACGGCGACGCTTATCCAGTAATTCAACCTGCTCAGGCGTTAGGTTACGTTCTTCCAGGGGCAGCAGTGTGTTTGCCATGTTTGTACTCGTCTCCTGCGTGTTGTTCCGGTTCGAAGGGCTGCCGCCCCGCCGGGCAACAGCACCTCCATTAAATCACAGCATCCGTCTCCCGAAATCCTCACACCAAAGACACCTTCGTCTACGCAGCCGAAAGCATAAATGAATACCCATTCATTCGTAAAGCAGTCCCCCAAAATTGACCGTCAGCAAACCACGTTTGCCATACTTTTCTCCACAAGCTAACCACCAAAATCCACTCACGGGATGGCTCCAAACAACATTTCCGCATCCTAAGAGATGGCAAAAAAATTCCCCGGTGAAATCCTGCAAATGCCTTGAGTTCAATTCGAACACTGGAGAAAACCTTCCATGCAAACCACACTAGCCCGCCATCTGACCCATAGCGTGGCCACCGTTGTGCTTCTGGCGGCGCCAGCCATCTTGGCCCAGCAAACGACCACCACCACGACCACCCCCCAAGGCGTACAAAAAGACATCAACATCGAGAGCGCCGAAGTAATCTATGTCTCAGGAGACAGCGTAGTTCTCCGCAACAGCGACGGTAGCGTCCGCCTGCTCGGTGTGGCCCCCGATGAAAAGATCTCCGTCAACGGCACCCCCACCGCCCCTCGCGATCTCAAGCCCGGCACCCAAATTACGAAAGCCCACGTCAGGAGCGTACAAACCTCCACCGTCACCAACGTCACCCAGATCGACGGAACCGTCGTACGCTTCATTACGCCCAACTCCGTCATACTGCGCCTCGGCGACGGCACCGTAAACCGCTACACAATTCCTGCGCATGCAACCATCTCTGTCGGTGGCCAGGAAGTCCGGCCTAACCAACTGCGTGCCGGAATGACCGTCTCCGCCACCGTGGTCCAGACCTCCCAGCAGCACACGCACTCCAAGGACACCACCGTCTCAGGCAGCGTCCCCACCCCTCCGCAAAAAGGAGTCCTGCTTCTCTTCATGGGACCAGCCAAGGAGTAACGGCATAGGAGACGCCCGCTCTCCGTGGGCGTCTCTACTCATCTGCCTGCTTGCTAGATAAAAGCCACCGATTGAATCCCGGCGACATCAAACCGCTTTCTGCACCGGACATTCTTGCACCCAACCATATCGTCTCGACGCACCATATAGCTCTGTGCCTTGGCAAAACGGGCGCGGTCTCGATCGTCAGCGCCTCGCGGCATCTGGGCTTTTTTCCGTCTCACCAGCCACCCCAATTCATACTCAGCCTGCTGCCCGCAGTGCGGACACGTCATCGTATGCGTGCGCTGTTCAGGTCGCTCGTCGAAAAAATCGCGCTCTTCCATGCTCCACCTCGCCGGAATGCGGCGCAACCTGCACACGCATCCACTTGCAATCCTGCCTGAGTGGAGCCCTCGCGGGCAAGAGTATTGCATAATCACGGGGTACACTGCGGTACCTCGCGCAGTCGGCCAACACATTATGAGCAAGCCAAAGAAGCAGACATTCTCAAAGATCAAAGCCGTCAAGGCCAACGCTCGCACTCGCGTGGGCGCCCCACCCCCCGAGCGCATCCTCCCCGACCCCAAGCAGAAGCTCGCCGCCAAGCCCAAACATAAAAAGACCCTGGCCGAGCTCATCAGCACCACCACAGGAGACGAACCATGACCAAATTAAATCTCAGTGTTCTAGCCCTCTGCGCCATCGCTATCGCGACTACGGCCAGCGCCCAGACCATCCAGGTCAACAGAGAGAATCGCACCATCGCTGTCACCGCCACCGACAAGGTCTCCGTGCTGGCAGACACCGCCACCATCCACATCGGCTTCATCGCCTACGGCCCCGACAGCGACACCGCCTACGCCAACGGCTCTCGCGTCTCCAACACCATCATGAGGGCGCTAACGGCGGCAGGCATCCCGAACGAAGCCATCCAGAGCGAAAACCAGAGCGTCGCCCCCTCCCAAAACTTCCAGGTAGACAGACTTTCCCCCGCCGAAAGAGCCCAGCGCCAGTTCATGGTGAATCAGAGTTGGACGGTTCGAACCCCCGCAGATAATGCCGCCAAGGTCCTGGATATCGCCGTCAAAGCCGGAGCCAACCAATCCGGCCAGATCGAGTGGAGTTTCAGGGACGAGCATGCCCCCGAGGCCGAAGCTGCCGCCAAAGCCCTGAAGAGCGCCCGTACCCAGGCCGACCAGATGGCAACCAGCCTAAACACAAAGATCGGCGCCCTCCTCTTCGCCAGCAACCAGACACAGGCCGAAACCGTTCGCCCCATGATGATGCGCGCAATGGGCGGCATGGCGGCGGACAAGGTTGAACCCCTCGCCATCAACCCCCGCCAGATCGAAAAATCCGCAACCGTCTACGCAGTCTTCGCCATCGAGTAAACTTCCTCCCAGCTTTCGATCAGTGTTTCAGGAAGAGAAGAGAGGCCCATGCCAGTCCATACCTATCGTGAACTCAAGCCCACTCCCGAAGCCGAGGCCATCTACCGCCGCTGGCTCTCGAACCTCAACGAAGAGTTCACCCGTCACCAGTCCTTCGAGCGCCGTGCCGACATCGTCCGCGACGAGCTCTACCAGATGTACCTCTCCAAAACTCACGGCGGACGCAAGCAGGCGACCCTCACCAGCGAACTCGCCACCAACGTCCTCGCCGAGTGCTTCGACCCCCGCAACGTCACCCTCGAGCCCGAGTACTACGGCGACGTAGACATCGAAAAATACAACCTCCGCAAGCCTCTCATCTGGTTCTGGCAGATGTTCGACCGCTCGCCCCTAGGCCTCAACCACTGGCTAGGCTTTCGCTTTCGTTGCATGCTGGGCCGCCACATCTTTCGCCACCTCGGAACAGGCGTCAAAATCTTCCACAACGTCGAGTTCACCTACGGTTACAACCTCACCATCGAGGACAACTGCACCATCCACAAGAACGTCATGCTCGACGACCGCGGCGAGATCATCCTCCACGAGGGCACTAGCGTCTCCGACTACGCCAACATCTACAGCCACACCCACGACATCAACACTCAGGCCGATGTCACCAACAAGGTCACCGAACTAGGCCCCCGAGCCCGCGTCACCTACCACGCCACTGTGCTCGCCGGCTCCACCATCGGCGAAAACGCGATGCTAGGAGCTATGGGCTTGGCCACCAAACCCGTCCCCCCCGCCACCGTAGCCGTAGGCATCCCCGCCCACGTCAAACGCCAGAAGCAATCAGAATAGGCGGGTATAAGAGTCGCTGTAATCTCAATCAGGTTACTGTGCCTTTGCTGTTGTTTGTTCTTGCCCGTCATTCTGACCCTGAGCGAAGTCGAAGGGGAAGAATCCCTGTATTTTGCTCGAAGCGCCACACATTTCGGCTGTGGGGTTCTTTGCCTTGCCCATGGAAACACAAACCTGGACGCTGTCAAGCCCAAGACCCACCTATCTAAAGCAAAATCAACAACATCCATGTGCCGGATAATTTCCACCAACCTGCTAAACTGGATATGTGATGAAAAAACGAAAACCCCGGCGCTGACCGGGGCTTTTCTTTTAACCACAATCAATTTAGAAAGAAGCTCATCTGGTAAAAATCATGAAATCAATACTTTACGGATACCCAACTCGCCAACCCCCTGAATCCAGAGACTTTCCGTCTCGCCGGTATACCCAAGTCCAGACCTAAGTCTTTTTTATCGAAGACTTTGCATGAAAAAGTACCCAGGGGGGAGGTCTAAGTCAAACAACCTATGTATCCTTGAGCAAGCATGAATCAGGACGTCGTTCTCGTCATCTTCCAAGTCGTTGTTCTTGTCCTTGCCTTCAGCGTGCATGAGTGCGCTCACGCATGGACCGCCTGGCGTTTAGGGGACCCCACAGCCAAGATGCTCGGTCGCGTCACGCTGAACCC
>DATDHL010000209.1:0-4881 GCA_036521575.1 Edaphobacter sp.
GTAAACCCTGGTCGGCTAACGATACAGGCCAAATATACAGACTGCCCAGCGGTCTATAAATCTCTTTCCGGGTCGCGAGCGGCTATGTGTTCTTATAGAAAACATTCCTTTCGTTTTAGAGGCCCCATGAAGATACGAGCCAACCTCTGGTTTCTCCTGCTTGCACTCGCCGTCGTCGAAACTGGTTGCCTGAACGCGCAGACTACCGCTCCAGATGTCAAAGAAACCTCCTCGCAGGAACGGATGGATCGCGATCTGCTCGAGGTGACCATCCCACAACTGGAAGAACTGTACCGGAACCATAAATACACCGTTACAGAGGTCGTGCGCTGGTACATGGCGCGCATCGACCGATACAACGGAATCTATCGCGCGGTCCAGAACCTTGACGTTCAGGGAGCTCTTGCAACTGCTGCTCGTGAAGATGCTGAGGCGAAGGCGGGTGGTGCCAGTTTCGTGCGTGGCCCGATGTGGGGTATCCCAATCGTCATAAAGGCAAATACCAGCATTAAAGGCCTGGTTACGACAGATGGATGGAAGGGCTACCTCATTCCTGGGCATGAGTTGGTTGCGCCGAAGGATGCAACGATTGTTGCAAAACTGCGTGCTGCTGGAGTCGTCATCCTCGGACAGACGAATATGCCGGACTTTGCCGCAAGCGATACCAATCGCAGTACTGCTTATGGGCGCACCGGAAATGCCTATGATGTGCGCTTCAGTCCCGGTGGTTCGTCGGGAGGCACCGTTACAGCTGTCACCTCAAACTTTGCGGTGCTTGGCAATGGAACCGACACAGGCAACTCGATTCGGATGCCGGCTGCGACCAGCTCTGTGGTCGGTGTCTTTCCAACGCGCGGACTGGTAAGCATCGCTGGCATCGCGCCGCTCGACTGGCTGCTCGACAACACAGGCCCGATCGCCCGCAACGTGACCGATGCCACCATTGCGCTCGATGTGATAGCCGGAGAAGATATTCACGATCCACGGACGCTCGGCTCCACAGCCATGGCTCAACATGGCCCGTACACGCAGTATCTTAGGACAGACGCGCTCAAGGGAAAGCGCTTCGGGGTGCCTGCCTTCATTCTTAAAGGTGCAGGAATTCCTTTTCAGGGCATCCCGGCCTCAGAGTCGCAGAGCGAGGTCGCGGCAGATACCGAGGCTGCTCGCCTCCCACTGAGGCCAGAGACGCGCGACGCCTTTATGAAGGCCATCGAGGGGCTGCGCGCCGCTGGTGCAACCATCGTCTTTGACGATTCAATTCTCCCCGATAGCTTTGCGGTGACCGTGGCTCGCGTCGGCACAGTTCCCTATATCCGCGAAGGAACGGAGAAGTTCCTTGCAGAGTATGGGCCCGCTCAATACCACTCGGCTGCAGAGTACGAAAAGGCCGTTGGGTCTCCTTTGCCGGCAACCATTATCGGCGGTGCGGATTCGACCACTCGAAAAGACCGGCCACCGCTGGCTCAGGCGCTGATCGAGACGGATCCGCAAGCGGACGCCAATTTTTTCGGTCCACGTCAGAGAGCGCTCGATGCTTATAACGAAGCGCTAAACCGGCTGCACCTCGACGGATTTGTCTATCCCGCGACGCAAATGCCTCCGCCCGATGAGACCATGCCGCAGGACGGGAAGATAAGTGAAGGCCCACACAGCGCCACCGGATGGGTCAACATGATCGGTGTTCCTGCAGTAGTCGTTCCGGGTGGTTTCTACCCTGACGGTCTGCCGTTCGGTCTGGAACTGTCAGCCCGGCCCTGGAAAGACGGCGACCTGCTCAGTTGGGCATACGCCTATGAGCAGGCTACCCAGCATCGCAGGCCGCCTGTGCTCGTAGAAAAAGGCCTGCTCCCCAACGCAAGATGATCCCTACTTGATAACGCCGCGTTCACTCTTTGCAATGAAGTCGGCGAGATAAGCCACCTTTTCACCGAATTCGCCCGAACCGATTCTCTCGCGAATAGCCGCAACAGCCTCAGTCGTGTTGAGCTTTGAGGCCTGCAGAAGACGGTAGGCAGCGCGGAGTTGTTTGATCTCCTCCGGCGTGAAGCCCTTGCGTTCGAGGCCAACCTTGTTGATGCCATAAGCGCGATTGTTGCGTTCAATGCTGGTAAGGGAGTAGGGAAGCACGTCCTGCGTAATCGTCGTCCCGCCGCCAATGTATGCGTACCTGCCGATCGTGCAGAACTGGTGCACCGGGCACAGCGCGCCCACGACGGCATAATCTTCAACGATGACGTGACCGGCCAGCGTCGCCGAATTCGCCAGGATGCATCCGTTGCCGATTGAGGAGTCGTGGCCGATATGGGTATAGGCCATGATGAGACAGCCCGACCCGACGCTCGTTAGACCGCCCCCACCGGCAGTTCCACGCGAGATCGTGACATATTCGCGGATCGTATTGCCGTCGCCCATCTCCAGCCGAGTTGGCTCGCCACCGTACTTTAGATCCTGTGGTGCGACCCCAAGGCAGGCGAATGGGTAGATGCGATTCTTGCTCCCCATCGTCAGGTGACCGTCCAGCACGACGTGGGAGATCAGCTCGCAGTCCTCTCCCAGAACAACGTCAGCACCGATCGTGCAATACGGCCCGACCGTGCAGCTTGCCGGAATCTGCGCGCCCTCCGCAACAATCGCTGTCGGATGGATACTCACTCAGCCGGCACCTCGGCGGCCTTCTTGGCGGCGCGCGGCACCACCTGGCACATCACAATCGCGTCGCACACCAGCTTGCCGTCGACGGTGATGTTGCCCCGCATCCGTACTGCGCGGCTGCGCCAGTTCAGGACCGTTACCTCGATGCGCAGCTGATCTCCGGGCGTCACGGGGCGGCGGAAGCTCGCGTTTTCGATCTTGGTGAATACCATCAGCTTCGAATCGCGATCGGGAATCTCGGTCAGTAGCAGTGCGCCGCCGGTTTGCGCGATGGCTTCGACCATCAGCACGCCGGGCATGATGGGAAAGTCGGGGAAATGTCCCTGGAAGTGCGGCTCGTTTATCGTCACGTTCTTGATGGCGACGATGCGCTGCTTGCGCTCCATCTCAACGACACGGTCGATCAGCAGAAATGGATAACGGTGGGGCAGGATGGACATAATCTCGAGGATGTCCATCGTCTGCTTCTGCGGAGGCGCGGATTCAGGGCTCTGTTCTGGTTCACTCATGGCAGCCCTGAGTATAAACCGCGGACTACTTCTTCTTCAGCAGGTTGTCTGGATTGAACAGGTCAGGCGACAGTCCCTGGTTGTACTGCACCTTTGTCAAAAAGCGTTGACCGGCTATCTCCCCGTTGTGATATCGCGTCATCGTAAACGGTGTGGGAAGGCCTTGTATCGTGTGATAATCGCTGTACTCCTCGACGTCTTCATCAAGGTCTTTGAAGGTCTGATTGCGCCATTCGAATCTCCGTCGCAGCGGCAGGTGCGTTGTAGCGTCCAGATCGATCGACACCGCATCATTGTTCGCGCTGAGCACCGTTACCTTGTCGACCATCCTTCGCTCGACCATCCCCGTGCCCTCCGAGATGACCATCACGCCGGGAGCCTTCAACCAATCATTCACCACGCTCTCGATGGAGTGATTTCGCCTGCGCTCGTAGTCCTCTACCTGTTCCTTCGGCAGTGTTGTCCTGCCTTTGTAGGTGACTTCGTAACCGTTATCGGCCGTCCATATCTGGACGACGTCGATCTTCTTGCCGGGAAGAATCATGTTCTTGTCGGTCAGGAAGCCGAGGCGCTCGGCTGCTGGGTGTGTTGCGTCGGAAAACTGCCGCCAGCCTGTGTACTCGATCACATTGAGGTTCGGCTGTCCTTGAAAGAAGGCCGCAGCCCGGCCGGAGACCTGCATGTCCTTGCGGTCGAGCCATGCCTGGCCGCCGAGCGCCTCAACCATCTCGTCCAGCAGCTTGCGCCCCAGTTGTTCCTGTGTCAGTCCCGCTGGCCGTACAGGGGCCGCGCTCGGAATATCGCTGGCCTGCGCGAACAACCGTGGTGATGCCATCACGCCAAACAACACAAGGCAAGCAGCAATTTTCTTCATTTGCACTCCATCAACCAACCAGCACAGCGCCGCCATTCACGTTGAATATCTCGCCCGAGACGAACCCCGCCAACGGCGTGCACAGAAATAATATCGGTCCGGCAATCTCCTCCACCCGGGCAGCGCGCCCCAGCGGTATCGTAGCCAGCACCTTCTTGGACGTCTCCGGATGCTTGAGGGCAGCGGCGGACATCTCCGTCTCTACCCATCCCGGAGCTACGCAGTTGCAGTAGATCCCCTGCGCCGCCAGTTCGCTCGAAAGGCTCTTCGTCAGGCTGAGCAGGGCGCCCTTGCTAGCCGCATAGTCGGCGTGGAAGGCCTCGCCTCGTTGCCCCGCCGTCGAACTCACGAGCACGATGTGTCCACGCGCCTCGCCAATAGCGGATTGCGCCTGCATCTGCGCCACGGCCGCTCGAACCAGCCCGAATGCGCTATCCAGATTCACTCCCAGTGTGCCGCGCCACTGCTCGGTCGTCATCGTTCCGATAGGCGCATCATGGGGAGGCCATATCCCATGGTTCACCACCAGGCAATCCACTCGCCCAAACGCCGCGACGGCCGCGGCAACCAGAGCCGCGCCATCTTCTGCGGCAGCCAGCTCTTGCCGAACCCCGTGGCATAGATCTTCCCCGCCACACTCCTGCACCAACGCCCGCGCCTGCTCCTCAGCAGCACGATAACTGAAGACCACCCGCGCTCCCGCCCGCCGAAACATCCTCACCGCAGCCGCGCCAATCCCCCGCGAACCACCCGTAATCAGCGCCACCCGCCCCGCCAGCGACAAACCAACGCCTTCATCCAAAACATTCTCCATATGCTGACGCTACCCAATCTAGTATGGTG
>DATDHL010000210.1:0-1842 GCA_036521575.1 Edaphobacter sp.
TGTGCTGCGGGCGAAGAATCACTTTCGGGAGACCATGGAAGAGTTTCAGAAAGACTGGGTGCTGCTGGAGCAGACGCGGGGTCGCCTGCTCTTCGGCCGCGAGCAACAGCTGAGGGTGGCTAGTGCTGTTAAGTAAGAGGCCTTATTGCTTTTTGCCTTCGTGCTGCGTGCCGTTCTGATAGATGACGAGGCGGGTGACGGCGTGGGTGGTGGGATCGCGGAAGAACTCGATTTCGGCGTCGACGGCCTTGAGGAAGAATTTGGTGTCGGATTCGGCGAAGAGGTCGAGTTCAGGCTGTTGGCCGAGCTTGGTGGTGAGGTGGCCGTCTTTAAGGGCGATGACGTTGTTGAGGTTGGGGGTCATCTGGTAGGTGCCGGCGTAGTCGGCGAGGATGGCGGAGGAGACGGAGACTTCTTTGCGTTCGGAGGGGAGGGTTACGGTCTGGCCTAGCGCTACTTTGCCGAGGTTGTTGGCGATCTGGTCGGGGGCTCCGCTATTAAGGTTGCATAGAACGATGACGGTCAGCTTGTCGTCGGGGTAGTAGTTGAGCGCCGTGTTGAAGCCTTCGATGCCGCCGTTGTGGGTGATGAGTTTGTGTCCGTCGACGGTGCGGACGGAGAGGCCGAAGGCGTAGTCGGATTTGAAGGGCATGGTCATTTTGGTGAGGGACGCGGGGGTGAGGAGCTTGCCGCCGAAGAGGGCTTGCTCCCACTTGAGTAGGTCGCCGGTGGTGGAGTAGATGGCGCCGGCGGAGAGCGGGATGGTCATGCTGATGTATCCGGCGTGATGGATACCTTGTTTGGAGGGGGTGTAACCCTGGGCACGCTGCGGGATGATGGCGGCGTTGTTGTCGATGCCGGTGTCGGTCATGTTGAGCGGGGTGAAGATGTTTTGCTGGAGGAAGTCGGCGTAGGTCTGGCCGGAGATTTTTTCGATGAGATAGCCAAGGAGAACGTAGCCGGAGTTGCTGTAGTTGAACTTGGTGCCGGGTTCGAAGTCGAGGGGCTTGTCGCGGAAGCGGGCGACGAGTTCGGTGGGAGTGGTGTCCTTCCACTCGGTGGTGGCGTAGTCGGGGAAGCCGGTGAAGCTAGGGATGCCGGAGGTGTGGGTGAGGACGTGATAGATGGTGATCTTTTCCCACGCGGCGGGGGCGTCGGGCATGTACTTGCTGACGGGGTCTTCCACTTTGAGCTTGCCGCGCTCCTCAAGCAGGAGGATGCTGGCGGCGGTGAACTGCTTGGTGAGTGAGCCGAGGCGGAACTTTGCGGATGGGGTGTTAGGGATGTTCCACTCGAGGTCGGCTGAACCGTAGCCTGCATTGATGAGGGTCTTGCCGTCTTTGGCGACGAGGACTGTGCCCATGAAGGTCTTGCTGTCGACGGAGGCCTGGATGATCTGCTGCATCCGCGGTGTGGGGTCTTGTGCGTGGGCGGAGAGGAATGAGAGGAGGCAGAGGGTGGCTATGGCGGAGAGTCTGCGAGTCATGGAACTCCTTATTGCGCTGGATGGAGGAACTTTTGACGCAGGTTCAGCAGTTAGACGTGGGCGCTTAGCCCTTGGTGCGGTCGGTGAAGCGGAAGAAGAGGGATTGTTTTGCTACGGGGGCGGCAAGGTCGTTGAGGGTGGCCATCTGGGTTTGGGAAAGAGGTGTGAACTCGCGGGCGATCTGGACGTTTTCTTCGAGCTGGGCGATGTTGTCGCAGCCGATGATGACGGTGCTGACCGGGTGCGAGAGGGTGAAGCGCATGGCGTCGCGCATGTTCATTACTCCCGCGCGTGTGGCGATTGCTGAGCCCTCCCAGGAGTGCTGCTGTTGTTCTAGTGGTGGGGGTGTCCAGGTG
>DATDHL010000211.1:0-2863 GCA_036521575.1 Edaphobacter sp.
TCCTGAAACTTGAGGTCTTTTGACAGAAGCCTGTGCGTACCGATTAAGATATCGACCTTGCCCTGTTCGACCTTCTCGAGAATCTGCTTCTGCTCCTTCGGCGTGCGGAAGCGCGAGATCATCTCGACGTTCACAGGGAAGTTGGCGAAGCGGCGCTTGAAGGATTCGTAGTGCTGGAAGGAGAGCACGGTCGTTGGAGTCAGTACGGCGACCTGCTTCGAGTCCTGCACAGCCTTGAACGCAGCGCGCATCGCGACTTCGGTCTTGCCGTAGCCAACGTCGCCGCAGAGGAGGCGATCCATCGGCTGCGTGGATTCCATGTCACGCTTGATATCGGCGATGGCAGTGAGCTGATCGTCGGTCTCGTTGAAGTCGAAGGCATCCTCGAACTCGCGCTGCATGTTGGTGTCAGGCGAGAAGGGGGTTCCCTGCACCGACTCGCGCTGCGCATAAAGCTTGAGCAGCTCGGCGGTCATGTCGGCCATTGCCTTCTTGACTCGCGCCTTGGTCTTCTGCCACGACTGACTGCCAAGCTTGTTGAGCTGCGGCGCGGGACCAGTGTCCGTCGATCGATACTTCTGAATGAGGTCCAGGCGCGTGAGGGGGACGTAGAGCTTTGCCTCGTCGGCGAACTCGAGGATCATCAGCTCGAGTGGTGGAGCGTCGTTCTCCTCAATCACCCGCAGGCCGCAGTATTGTGCGATGCCGTGCTCGACGTGGACCACGTAGTCTCCAACGGCGAGATCGCGGAAGTCGGAGATGAACGCAGCAGTCTTGGATTTACTGCGACGAACAGGGCGAGCAGAGACGTCCGCTTCGTCCGATAGATCCTGCGCGCCAAAGATGATGATCTGGCTCGCGGTGGTTTTGTCGAGGTCGAGTATCTGGACGCCAGCGGCGATAGGCGTCTTGACGATGACCGGAGTGCGGAGGTCTCCAGCAAGGTAACTGGACTCGCTGTAGACGGTCGAGCTGCCATGCGCCTCGCTGCGAGAGCCAAGGCGGTACGGCAGATGGTACTCCTGAAGTAGCCCAGCGAGACGCTCGACCTCGCCCTGATTCGGCGCGGTGAGCAGGATACGCGCGTCCTGCTTCATCAACACGTTGAGAGCGTCGATTAGCGCCGGGATCGACCCATGGAAGCGCTGCGTGGGGCGAGTTGCGAAGTCTACCTCGGATAGATCGCTGCGGTCGGCTTCGAGGATGTCTACTGCGCCGAGTTGGTCGAGCTCGCATCCGGTAAATCGCCGGAGCCGGTCGTCGAGGTCCCACGGTGAGAGATAAATATCCTCTGGGCGAACGAGATTGCCGATGCCGGAGCGGTCGTGGCGCTGCTCGACCTTGTTCCTCCAGCGTTCTCCCTGATTTTTGACCATGGCAGGTTCTTCGATGAAGACGCGGGTGGTCGGACCGAGTAGGTCGAGGAGGGTCTGGTTGGCTCCGGCGACGGGTGCGAAGAACTCCCAGCCGGGGAAGACAGTGGCTTCGCCGGTGCGCGTGGCCACGTGGGTCTGGAGCTCGACGGGTTCCTCGCCGCCTTCGAGGGCTGCTCCTGCTGCGCCTGCACGGGTCAGGCGGGCGTTGATCGCAGAGAGGAGCTTTTCGGTGACGGGGGTTTCGGTGAGCGGGAGAAGGAGCGTGTCGTCAAGCGGCGAGGAGGAGCGCTGGGTCTCAGGGTCGAACTTGCGGATGGATTCTATCTCGTCGCCGAAGAAGTCGATGCGGACGGGACGGTCCTGCTCCGGCGAGTAGACGTCGATGATGCCGCCGCGAATGGTGACCTGTCCGGGCATCTCGACGACGTCGACGCGGGTATAGCCGACCGAGAGAAGATGCTCGACGAGCATGTCGGGGAAGTGTTCCTCGCCCAGCCGGAGATGGAGGGCGAGGGCGCGGTAGTAGTCGCGGGAGAAGAGCTTCATGCAGGCCGCTTCTACGGGAGCAATGACGAGGCGCGGAGAATTGGAGGGGTGGCTGATCTTCCAGAGGGTCGAGGCGCGCGTCTCCTGAATCTCGGAGTGCGGCGAAAGATTTTCGAAAGGGAGGACGTCGTGGGCAGGCAGGCGGAGGACGGACTCGGCTGGAAGGGCTCCTGTGAGGTCGCAGGCGGCCAGGACGGCGGCGTGGAGGGCCTCGGCGGCTCTGTTATCGGGGACGATGATCACCGACGGAGCAGCGGCGGCGCGGACGAAGTAGGGAAGATACAGAGCGCGGGCAGTTGCGGTGAGTCCTGACACACGACGGCGACCCGTGCCCCCGCTCAGGTGGCGGCGTACACGCTCAAAAGCTTCAGAGTGTTCAAGGTCCGCAAGGAGCTCACGGACAAAGGGAAGAACCATTCTTCACCAATTTTAGTGGAACCTGGTGCCAGTGCTGCTGCAACAGGAGTAATATCTTGCCTCCGCAGGGAATATACCCTGCACTGCTGCCCGATTTATCGAAATCTGCCGCGAAGAACATACAGGACCTGAAGCTCAGGCAGAAGGCGCCGTTGGCCACTCCCACCGACCTGAAAAGGGCGGCGACCAAGGACATTGCAGCGGCCATGAACACCGTCTTGGCGGATGTGTTCGCGCTTTACCTGAAGACCAAGAACTTCCACTGGCACATGAGCGGGCCACACTTCCGTGACTATCATTTGCTGCTGGACGAGCAAGCAGACCAGGTTTTCGCAATGACCGACCCTATTGCCGAGCGAATCCGCAAGGTGGGCGGGACCACGCTCAAATCGATTGGCCACATCGCACGCACTCAACGACTGCTCGACAACGATGCCGAATACGTCGAACCCCAGGACATGCTCGCCGAATTACGCGAGGACAACAAGACGCTTGCCGCCCGTTTACGCGAGGCCCATAACGTA
>DATDHL010000212.1:0-3220 GCA_036521575.1 Edaphobacter sp.
CGGGACTTGCATTGAAATCGCCACGTAGATCCAAGCTTTTGACTGATGCCTCCCGTTCTACTGGTAAGGGAATTTATATAGGTTAAGGAATAAACGTGCGCCCCATACCTCCAATTTCTACAAGTAAAGGAAAAACGACAGCCGTATACATTGGCGCAGACCATACCGTCACCTTCACTTTTTGCTTGCAACAAGGCCGCGGACCATACATTGGCGTAGTTTTTCAGCGCTATTTGGCGTAGTCGAGATCTTAACCATTAGCTTTAATCACAAGAACACTTGGACGTCCACGCACCCAGGGCCTCATGGAATCAGGCGCTTGAATAGTGTTTTGGCCATGATTCCTAGTTTTTGGGAAGCGAGCTCATGGACCACACCTAAGATCATTACGCCACCCATCTCTGAAATACAGCGCCATTTAATGATCAAAGCTACACCTGAGGTGACCCCAAAATACGCCAAATATCCCTGAAATACAGCGCCACCAAGTGATCAAAGCTACAGTCTTAGGTGCCAGAGATGCCTTTGTTCTGGAGGATGCGGACGACGACGCGGCGATTCTCGGCCTGGCCCTCAGCGCTTTTGTCGGAATCGACCTGGGATGACGTGCCCATGGCGCCGGGCGCAAGCATGTTGGTAAGGGGAATTCCGCCTTGCTGCTCGAGGGCGGCGGTGACGGCGTTAGCGCGTTCGCTACTGAGTCTCTGGTTCAACGCGGCACTGCCCACTTTCGAGGCGTAGCCCTGAACCTGAAGGATGTAGGCGTTGATGCCCTTGGCCTTTTGAGCGAGTTGAACAAGCTGGGCCTGATATTGAGGTTCGACGTCGGTTTTGCCGTTGCCGAAGTAGACGGTGGTTTCGCCGAGGATGTTGTAGTCGCCTAGTTCGCCGAAGCGTTTGTTGTCCTCTGCAATGGCGGCTTTATTGGCGGCGATCTTCTGCTGCTCGGAGGTTAGCTGGGCCTGCTGCTTAGCGAGAGCAGCCTGCGTGGCGGCCTGTTGGGCTTGTTCCTGCTGGATATGTGCGGTATTGGCGGCAACTTTCTGCTCGGTGGGTTGGAGGCCGGCTTGCGCGTCCATGGCGGCCTTGAGGTCGTTGCCTTTGAACTTCACGCTATCGGCGACGATCTGGTTCTGGTCGTTCGTGGTGCCGCTGACCTGGACGGGGAGGCCAGGGATGAGGGCGGTCATGGGCATCTGCTTGGTGCGGCCATGGAAGAGGCCTTCGACCTCGCCGACGTCGGTACTGTCGGTGAGGAGGATGGTGGTGTCGGGGGGAGAGTTGGCGGTCTTGAGGGACATGGCGGCGCCACTGCGACCGTCGATGACTCCCTGGATCTTTGTGTCCTGAGCGACAGCGAGGTCGATGGTCAGGAAAAACGCCGCTATGAATGGAGCGAGGAACTTTGCGAATGGAATTGGGCTGCGATTTTTCATGATCTTTCCTCGGATAAAGCTTTGGGGGCCCGGGTGTGAGGCTAAGCGCACGATTGCAAGACTGGACACTGTCAAATGTGCTAAGAAAGAGCCGAAAGAACTAACAGCTGCTAAAAAAGACTAGTCCGCCCCTCCGGTTTAGTAAAGAGCTGCAGAAGCTCTCTTCGTTGGCCCCATGAAGGCGGTTCCGTCGGGCTCACGCCCAACTTGCCTCACAGCCCTAAATTATCGTTGACCGCAACAGCCAGGTCCTGCTCCGAACCAAGATATTGTTCCGTCGTCTGAATGGAGCTATGCCCAAGCAAAAATTTGATCTGTTCCAGATCGCCCCCGCTTTTGCGACAGAGCTAATGGAATGGTCCGCCGCTTCTGCCCGGCTTCATCTGGGATATAAGAGGTGCACGGAGGAGGTTCTATGCAAATACACACGATTGGTGTTGATCTCGGCAAGACGGTATTTCACCTGGTTGGCCTGAACCTGCGTGGCGAGGCTGTGGTTCGCAAGAAGTGCTCTCGCACTCAACTGCTGCAGTTTACCGCGAACATTCAAGTCGATCTGATTGGCATGGAGGCTTGCGCGGGCGCCCACTTCCTCGGCAGAGCGCTCCGCGAGCAAGGGCATGAGGTGCGGATCATCCCAGCTCAGTATGTCAAACCGTACGTGAAGACGGATAAGAGCGACTTTATCGATGCCGAAGCAATTGCCGAAGCCGTCGGCAGACCGACCATGCGCTTTGTTCCTATCAAGACGGACGACCAACTCGATATGCAGTCGCTGCACCGAGTACGCGAGCGCTGGGTCATTCGGCGTACGGCGGTGGTCAACCAGATCCGGGGTTTGCTGCTCGAACGTGGCATCACTCTTCGGCAGGGTCGTCGCCATTTGGAAGCAGCGTTGCCCGGCATTCTCGAAGATGCCACTGCCAGACTGTCTGGAGCACTTCGCATGCTACTCTCCCAACTGAAGGAGGAACTTGAGACGTTGGCTAACTTCATCGGGGAGGCGGACGGAAGTATGGAACGGGCCTCGCGTGAGAACGAATCCTGTCGACGATTACTTGCTGTGCCGGGCATCGGGCCTGGGACCGCAACTGCACTCATCGCTGCAATCGGGAACGGAGCAGCTTTTCGGAAAGGCCGCGAGTTCTCGGCCTGGGTCGGCATGGTGCCCCGAGAATCCTCCACAGGTGGGAAGCAGAAGCTACTGGGCATCAGTAAACGAGGCAATCCCTACCTGCGAAAGCTCTTTATCCAAGGAGCACGCGCTGTGATGCTGCGAGGGACCAAGCAATCCATCGATCTCAGAACGTGGATCGAGAACATCTCCTTGAGAAAACACCATAATGTAGCCGCGGTAGCTCTCGCGAACAAAATGGCCAGATTCGCCTGGGCGGTACTAGCGAAAGGAGAGGCTTCTCGACCCTCTTTACTTTTGGATTCGGAGCCCAACCGGTGTGGTCTGCGGATGACGCCCGCCTGAAGTCAGGCGTAGAAATCGCTTTCGTGATTCCCCCGTCCGCAACCCACCGGCAACGTCCTAACAAAGTAAAGTTTTCCTGCCAGGTCTGCTCGCGAACAATTGAGATGGCACAACGGTCGAACCCGACGCTCTCCTAGCCTGATGCGCCAAGCAGTCTCCCAAGACTGAAGAGCTAAATAGGAAGAGGGCGTAGCGCATTCCATCCTGGCCCGGAGTCGTACACTCCACCAAAGGTCGAATACATTTGCGCAGACCACCCTGTCAGATCATTTTTCGCTTGCGACAAAGCGGCGGACCATACATT